>CAYGKN010000116.1:0-1610 GCA_964350565.1 uncultured Gammaproteobacteria bacterium | reverse complement strand
GCATGCACTGAACTAAGATTCCCGCGTACGCGGGAATCTTAGTTCAGTGCATGCTCAATTGTCATCAAACTCAATTTTAAGTCGATTTTTTTTTGCAAATGCCATGATGTCTTCGTATAGCGTTGCGTGGTTTTTTTCTAAATCACTATCTATAATGACGCATTTTTGACCATGTCGAACGCCTGGTTGGAGTAGGGGCGAATACTCCATGCGATGATTTTTAAATTCACACAAAGGGCCACTCATGCGTTCCGCCCAATCGCTGGGACGAAACGGCTTTCCTCCTGGTGCGATGCCACAAATGATAATTTTTCGACCCATGAAGCCCCACTCCAAGCGATGTTCCTTAGCTTATCGGAAAGTAGCGGAATAGATAAAGGGCATATTTCCCATTTAAAATAAAAATGATCAGAAAAGTGGTGGTATTTTTTGCGGATTTTTTTTACAATATGGGTAGATTAATAGCACGGGGGTGAATATGTCGAGTTTAAATAAGGGTGTTTCATGGGCGGATACAGTGCCCACTTTGGGATTTTTAGCGTCAATCGGTGGGGCATTTGCCTTTTATCCCACGCATTGGAATGCCATTCTTTGGGTGGCATTGGGCTGTTTAACATTGAGTCTATTGTTGGTGCTTTGGGTTCAATATGCTCTCAGCGACAAGGAAGCAGAAGAACGAGCAAGCCATACCCTATCCGTGAGTGGATTCTTATTGGTGATACAAGCCATTATTTTTTTGGTATTTGCCATTGTGGCTGCTTTCAAATCTTGTGAGTCAGATCAACAGGTAACGCAATCTCAGCAATGTGGTTTATTCGATTGGTTGCTGTTGTGGTGGTGTTGCAGATCTGCAGGTGGGAGTGCATCTGTAGCGGCGGATTCTGTTGAGAACCAAACAGTGCTTAATCGGCAAGAATTAAAGGGAAGAAGAGCCTTATATGTGCCCACCTCTTTGGCACTGGGTGCATTGACCATTGGGGTTTGTTATGGTGTGTCTACAGGACTTGATCCTTTGCTCTATTCTCATGCCATTCATTGGTTGCATGTGTCAATGGTGGTGGGCTTTGTATTGATGGGTTTGACCGTGGCTACGCTGTTGGTGGGACAAGTGGATTGGTGTGCAGAGTGCAGTGCTCAATCACATGGTGCATCAGGTTAAGCAAGGAGTGTGGGCATGGCCAATCGGCCTCGTGGAATCTATTTACTTCCCAATTTGTGTACGACATTGGGATTATTTTTTGGGGTGTATGCCTTAGTGTGTGCGATTGATCATCGCTTTACCCAAGCGTCAATGGCCGTCTTTTATGCCATGATTGCCGATGGGCTTGATGGTCGCATTGCGCGTTTAACCCAAAGTGAATCGGCATTTGGGGTGGAGTATGACAGCCTGGCTGATATGGTTTGCTTTTGCCTTACTCCAGCCATAGTGACGTATCTTTGGGCTGGTCGAGAATTGGGGCGTTTGGGTTGGGCTTGTGCGTTCATTTATATTGCCTCAGGAGCATTGCGTTTGGCGCGTTTTAATACGCAGGTGGCCAGTGCCGATAAGCGTTTTTTTCAAGGATTGCCGGTGCCGGCGGCTGCGGCTTGCTTGATGGGAATGGTGGCAC
>CAYGKN010000115.1:0-1682 GCA_964350565.1 uncultured Gammaproteobacteria bacterium | reverse complement strand
TTGGAAATTTTGGTTTGGGGTTGTTCTTACAACACAAACAACTCAAGAAAATGATTGCGTCCTATGTGGGGGAGAATCCACTTTTCGAACAACAAATGCTTTCAGGTGAATTGGAAGTCGAATTATTGCCTCAAGGGACCTTGGCTGAATCTATTCGCGCTGCACAAGCAGGTATCCCAGCATTTTTTACCCCGGCTGGAGTTGGGACTTCTGTGGCAGAGGGTAAAGAAGTGCGTTGGTTTGATGGAAAGGCTTATTTGCTGGAACACGCCATTCGAGGTGACTTTGCTTTAATTCGCGCTGAAGTGGCCGATACGCATGGCAATTTGAAATATCGAAAAACGGCGAGAAACTTTAACTCCATGATGGCAGGCGCCGCAAAAATTACGGTGGTTCAGGTTGAAAAAATCGTACCTGCAGGCACTCTAGATGCAGATGAAATCCACACTCCGGGAATTTACGTAGATAGAATCATCGAAGTCGCTCCAGAGAAGCGCATTGAGCAGATCATCACAAGGGAGGAAGCATGCCACTAACTCGAGAGCAGATGGCCAAGAGGGCCTCCGGATTTTTATCTTCTGGAGATTACGTCAACCTAGGTATAGGCATGCCAACTTTGGTCGCCAATTACATCCCAGCCGATAAGCATGTGACGTTGCAATCTGAAAATGGATTATTGGGCATTGGGCCTTTTCCTACTTCAGAGGAAGTGGATGCCGATTTAATTAATGCTGGCAAGCAGACCGTTACTGAGGCCATAGGCGCCAGTTATTTCTCTTCTGCCGATAGTTTCGGCATGATTCGAGGTGGGCATCTCGATATGGCTATTTTAGGAGCCTTTGAAGTGGATGTCTCTGGAAATATTGCCTCATGGATGATTCCAGGTAAGCGGGTGAAGGGGATGGGGGGTGCGATGGACTTGGTCTCTTCTGGTTGTCGCATGATCGCGATGATGGCACACACCGATAAATCGGGTGCTTCGAAATTGCGCCATGCTTGTCATTTGCCCTTAACTGGCATTCAATGCATCCATTGGGTGATTACAGAGCTTGGGGTATTTGAAATTAAAAATCAGGCTTTTTATTTGCGAGAACGGGGAGAGGATGTCAGCATTGAATACATCCAGCAGCACACAGAAGGAGCATTGCAAATCGAGAGTCCTCCAGAGGTGATCGCCCTGTCATGACACGAAATGTTTACGGCATACATGCCGTTACCGCTTGCCTGCAAAATCAGTCTCAAGCAATTCTCAATGCTTATTATAGTGCCAGGCGCGGAGGTGATCGACGCATTCAGCGTCTTTGTCAAACACTTCAAGCGGCCAAAATACCTATTCATGAAGCTCAAGAAGATTTTTTTACGAGTACGTTGGGGGATGTGAAGCATCAAGGAATTTTTATTGTGCTAGAGCAGCAAGTTCAGGCACAAAGCTTGGAGTTGGTCTTACAAGAGAATCCGAATCCATTGTTGTTGATTTTTGATGGCATTGAAGATCCCCACAATTTAGGGGCTTGTTTGCGTACTGCAGCTGCTTGTGGTGTTTGTGCGGTGATCACGCCCAAACATCATGCCACAAGCATTACACCAGCGGTGGAAAAAATTGCCTCGGGAGCGACCGCCTGGGTGCCTGTGATTCCTGTTTCTAATATTGCTCAAACCATCACCACCTTAAAATCCAAAGG
>CAYGKN010000114.1:0-1914 GCA_964350565.1 uncultured Gammaproteobacteria bacterium | reverse complement strand
CCCCACGTTTTAGTACAGCGCTTTTAGGGAGCGCCAAGTGCTTATCAAGATTTTCCTGACTTCGACGAAAAATTTTATAACTGATTGATAAATGGATGTTTAAAATTTTTGCTAGGCACCGCAAATTTCAATCGTATGAGGTGGAATTTTCACCCCCATCACCTGATAAATTCTTTTAGCATGCTCGGGCAGAGCAGATGAAAGTAAAAATTGCTTCCCTGATGATTTATCTTTAATCAAGCTGACTTGCACCTGCAGTAAGGATTTTCGAATGACTTCAGGAGAGAGCTTTTCTGAACGGACTAAAAGTAAATATTCTAAGTAGCGAACACAAACAAATGCCATAAATGAAATGGCAATATGGGCTTTAACCCGCTGTGGTTTCCAATGATAAATCGGTCGCATTTTAAGATCGTGTTTATTGAACCGAAAACTTTCTTCAATTTGCCAAAGGCCACGATAATGTTGAAGTAATTCCTCCGGGGGACGATCATCAATATTAGTCATAATACCTAATAATCCATCCCAGCGTGACGCCTCTTTAATTTTTTCTTGATTTAGTTCAAGTTTTGCTTCACCTTCCATTGCAATATATTTTTTATATCCATAGTTGTTGAGTAAGGATTTTGGGTCTTTGCTTTTGGCCAGTTTTTTGTAGAGTTTTTCAATGGATTTTGAGCGGTCATGCGCATCTTTTTCTGCACGTTTGCTGTGATAATGAACCACCAACTTGCGACCATTATCTTGGTCAAAAGTAGCAAGACGTTGCACTGGAGGCTCTTTATCTGTACGATTTTTTTTGGACCTCCATTGAATGTTGATCAACTGGTAATTTGATTCGTCCAAAATTAAATTTTGCAATTTTTTCGAAACATTTTTTATTCGAGAACCCACAATATATTTAATCTTCTTCTCTTCGAGAAATTGTAAGTTCTCTTCATTCAATAATCCTCGATCTGCAACAACAATAACCTCTTCTAGTTGATAACGTGCACGCAATCTTTCTAGACTGGGAACTAATGTATGACCTTCAAAAGTCGAACCTGGAAATAATTCATAACCAACGGGCAAACCTTTCTCTGTCACAAACAACACCAACAAAATTTGGGGTTGGTTAAATTTCATATCCTTACTGTATCCATTTTTTTTGAGCTCATCTTCAGTAAACGATTCAAAATATAAGGTTGTTGCATCATAAAACAATACGCGCAATTTCTCTCCGGTTAGCTTGAGAGTCATCGACAGGGCTTGTTGTTGAATGCGCTCGCAGAATCTTTCATCCATTTTGTCCATCATCTTATAGACATGATCTAACTCTAAAGAAATATTAAATTGCTTTTGTAATAAATCAACACTACCGCGTTTACTCAGTGGCTTTGCAATACGCGCAAGAGTCATTTCGCGTAAAATGTTCGCCGCTTTTTCTCGTTGATGAGGGCGAGTAAATAAATTAGTAAAACCGAGCTGCTCATAAATCAAACCATAAATATCATGAATGCCCAATGTATAACGCTTAATTTCTTCCAACTGCGAAACATCAACTAATTGGTTTTTTTTGCCAGATCCCTGAATGTCTCTCAATTGAGAGGCATATTGGGGCTTTCTCTGAGTGCGTGTTCGCGCCTCACTCTCCAATTGCTCCTTCACCAAAAAGGCCACACGTTTCAGCTGTTCAATTTCCTCAGGACTCTCTCCTGTACCAATGTGCCTTAACACTTTTTGTTTGGTGGTATTACCCTTGCGCTGGTTTTCCACGATTTGGATAGCTACTTTTGTTTTGTTGGCTGAAGCTTTTGTACGAATAAACATATCGGTAGATTACAGCACGGGCACCGCAATGTCAATAGCCGCATAGTCAAAGGCACCGCAAAGATAGGGAAAAATATTCATTAATATTCAGTAGGTTAGAGAGAT
>CAYGKN010000113.1:0-1961 GCA_964350565.1 uncultured Gammaproteobacteria bacterium | reverse complement strand
CGGACATTCCGCGCCAATCCAGTAAATCATAAGGATTTACTTCTTTTGCGGAAGAAGTCAGCGATAAGGAAGGAGAAGTTTTTTACATTGCCATGGTCAAAATTAAAGAAGCATTAAAGTATGCATTAATGCATGCGCCCAAAAGAAGAGATACTGCTGATTCCGTAAAATTCATAAACTCGCAGGAAATAAAAGAATGTTGAATCATGTGGCTTCCAAATAAATTCGTTGAGCACGCTCGCCAAAGTAACTTAAAATTTGTTCTATCAACTCCGTGACATTGATGACCACCCGCTTGACTTTCTCCTCTGTTGGAAGATGCACCTCATGAATGCCTACAAAAAGCTGGTAGATACGTTTCATGGAAGGACGATTCGTTGGTCTGCCTCCTGGATTTGGAACCGTGTGATTGTTGTTGGCTAAGGCTTTTCGTATAATGAATTCTGAATAGCCATACACCATCAGGCATAATGTCATTATCATCATAAGCGCCTCAATGCGCCCCTCTTTTTCTACAAATATGGAATCCACCTCAAACGCATTGTTCTTAATAAACTTGAAACTTTTTTCTACGCCTGATTGGGCTTTATATTCCCTGAGAATATCCGCATCTGGCAATTTCTCAATGTCTAATTCGTTGGTGGCTAATACGAATCTTCCTTTTGAGCGCGTCTCTCTTGCAATGATTTCTTGATTCTCTTCAAGTGAAAAATGAATGCGGTATCCCATGAGCGTTTTCTCCGTCCCTTTTTTAGGACGACCTTTTTGAGCGTATCCCATTTGTGGAGAAATCGCCGAGGTGACCACATGATATTTAAGCTTTTTTTTCTGCTGTTGTATCGCCACTTGGGCATCTTTCTCACAAGAAAAAATTTGCTGACTGAGCTGTTTCCATTGTTTTTCTTGGCCCTCTCTCTCTTTTACAATCTTTCTTTCTAACGTTGCTTTTTCTCTTTTATGGGCTTGTTCAGAACGAATTAGCACCCAACGTTGTTCCACTCCTCCATAATTGGAGCGAGTCACATGATAATGATAACCTCCAGGCAACTCAACCCATTTCAAATCCTGTTCTTCTGCTTGTACCCATCCCTTGGCTTCTTTGATCGTTTCTGGGACGCGAGAGCACCACTTGAATCCCGTACAAGATAATACATTGCAGTACATCGCCGAATCTCCCACATACAAAAATTCGGGAGCTTCAGCTAACGAGTCACATAACAGACTCATACTCTGCGCCGCATCGGGAAGAACTTTTTGGTCTGAAGCATTCCCACTATGGGCTTCCATCCAAACCGGAAAACCTGATTTCCCTGTCGTGGCCAAATTTAATACCATCTGTTTGAGATCAGGTCGGTGACTTTTCGAATGCCCGCGAGCCGGATAGGGAACTCCTTCGGGTTCGTCATCGTAGGCTCCCCACACCTGTAAAGTCGTGGTATCAAAATGCACGCTCTTCCCTAACAAGCCTTTCTCCATACCAATCTCAAAACTCAATTCTGTAAAAAGTTTGGTGACCCCATAAGTTGAAATCGCATCCAAACAACGACCCAAAGCGTCATCATTGAAGTAGTCTGCAGACAGTTCACGGTCAAATAAACGCGGAACCGCTTTCGATTGCAAAAATTCTGGAAAGAGATAAAGTCGGTTGTCTATGAATCCTAACCCATTGAAAATCATGGCAGCAACACGTTCTCCCATACTGGTTTTTGCCCCTTTTTTAAAGGAAACAGGAAGCCTGGCGTCAATTTTTTTAATCAAACCCAGTTCGCCTATCGTGTCCGCGACTAACCCAAAATGATCTAAAATTTTGGAACGGATATTTTTAGCATCAGCATCAACCATAAAAAACCTTGCTATATCAAACAGATCTGCCATGATAGGCTAAAATTGATAAAAAGAAAACCAAAAAAATCTGAAACTAAATAATTAGCCGATTAAGGAAGCTTGGTGCGGAATGTCTG
>CAYGKN010000112.1:0-2065 GCA_964350565.1 uncultured Gammaproteobacteria bacterium | reverse complement strand
CTTCTCTGCGAGCCATACCATTCCCCTATCAGAATTTGCCCCTGTCCCTAGCTAAGGAGTGATATTGAACATTTTGTTGCTGATATTGGCGATGATCTTTTATGGTTATGAGTTTGCCTTGCGCTTGTTGCCGGCTTCTTTAGCCAGCGATTGGATCTTAGATTTTTCTTTAACGCCATTGAGCTTGAGTGTTGTGGCTTCGGTTTACTATGGGGTGTATGCTTTTTCTCAATGGGGTGTGGGTTGGGCCTTGGGGCGTTATCGCGTCAGCGCTATATTGGCATGGGGCGCGGTATTGGTGAGTGTGGGTTTAGCACTCATGGCCAGTGCTGGGGGATTGTCGATGTTATTGTTGGGACGTTTGGCTTTAGGCATGGGATCCGCCACGGCGTTTATTGCGTGTATTGAGCTTGCACACCAAGATTGGCCGGAGCGCACTTCTTATTTTGTGGGGCTCACCAATTCTGCGGGTATTGTAGGAGCTTTGTTGGGAGGCGCACCTTTGTGGTCGGTGTTGAATACTTGGAGTTGGCGTTGGGGATTATCTTGTTTATCCACGGTCTCTGTGGTTTTTGCATGCTGTTTTTTATTATTATCTCCGCGTAGTAGGCTGCCATCTCCTAAACCTTCTGCAAAATTACTTCCCTTGAGTGCGAAGCAGTGGGGTGTGGCTATTTATGCGGGTGTCATGGTATTGCCTGTGGTGGTATTGGGTGAGCTTTGGGGCGCTATGGAATTGAGTGAGCGCTTAGCCCTTTCTGGCATGTATGCCAATTTATTCAACAGTCTTATTTTTCTAGGCATTGGTTTGGGAGGACCCTTATGGGGCAGTTGGGTTAAGTACTATCCGCGCAAACGTTTACTGCGTTACGGGCATGCTTTGGTATTGCTGAGTTTATGTGGACTGTTGGCCGCGCCCTTGCCTTATTTGATGTTGTTTTTAGGGTTGTTAGAGTGTTTATTGGGATTTGGTGCGAGCAGCATGTTATTGTGTTTTGCCTGGCAGGGAGAGTTAACCGCGAGTAGTGAGTCTACGGGTAGTGTATTTGCGCAAACGAATTTAGTGATCATGCTCACGGGGGCTTTGGGTCAATTGTTAGTGGGTTGGTTGTTCAATCAGGAGATGAGGACAGCGTTGTGGGCAATTGTGATGGCAGTGAGTGTGGCTGGTGTGTGGTTGTGGCGTCAGGAGGAATCACCGCTCCTCCAAAGATCTGAGTAGCCGCTGCTTGCATTTCAGTGGAATGAAAAATATCTTTTAGGATTTGTACCCAGGGTTGGTGTTGATCTTGCTCTCGAATCACAATCCAATTCACATAACGGTGTTGTAAATGTTCCACAAGTAGCGCACGTTCTGGGGATAATCCTCCTTGGATGGCATAGTGCGTATTGATGATGGCTAAATCCAGGGCGTTGAGGGTAGAGGTGAGCTTATCAGCCTCCACGGGAAGGAATTTGAGTTGATGAGGATTATTGGCAATGGCATGTACGCCAAGCGTCTCGCTGTGTGGGTGTAGGGTCAACAATCCATGGCTGGCGAGCAGTTGAAGGGCGCGATGAAAATTACTGGGATCTTTAGGGACTGCAATGGTTGCCCCTTTGGGAAGGTTGTTTACGCGCATGTGGTGATGGCTATAGGCTCCAAGCGGGTAGATAAACGTTTCTCCAATAGGAATAAGCCCTTGTTTGCCGTGCTGTTTTTGGTAGTCTTTTAAAAAATCCAAATGATGAAAAATATTGGCATCCAACTTTTTGTGCGCTAAGTCTCGATTCAAGTCTTGATAATCCGGGTAGGTTTTTATTTCAAATTGAAAGTGATATTGTCTTGCAGCCAATTTCTGGGCTTGTTGAACCACTAAAGCATCAGGTCCTGCCAGACAACCAATGCGTACCATGCGCGTGGCAGTGGGTTTTGAGCAAGCGGCTAAGAAGAGTAGTAATGTGGGAAGTACAATTTGTCTGAACATGATGATAGTGTAGACCAATTGTCATTCACGCGAAACTCAATCTCATTAACGAGAAAAAAATACAAATTGCAAAATCAGGTTTATATCCAAGAGTAGAT
>CAYGKN010000111.1:0-2069 GCA_964350565.1 uncultured Gammaproteobacteria bacterium | reverse complement strand
GATGACAAGGGAATTCGCGACGATGACAGGTATCCAACACCCCTTTCAATTCCTCAACCCCCGCTCCAGTTTTTGCAGAGAGAAAGACACGAGAGGGTTGAGATTCGAAAGCGTAACCTTGGAGGGCATCAATTTTATTGTAGACTTCAATAATGGGTTTGGTGTGCACACCCAATTGGGTGAGGATCTCATAGACACTGTCTCTTTGCTCAAGATATTGCGGGTGAGAGCGATCAATGACATGCAAAATCACATCGGCCTCACGGCTTTCTTCCAATGTTGCGCGAAACGCAGCAATTAACTCCGGAGGGAGCGCTTGAATAAAACCCACTGTATCCGAGAGGATAATGGTGCGTTCTGGTGAGAGTCGACAACGACGCAACGTGGTATCCAGTGTGGCGAAGAGTTGGTCTTTGGCTAAGATTTCAGATTGGGTGAGTCGATTAAACAGGGTCGATTTCCCAGCATTGGTGTAGCCGACCAGAGCCACTTGAGGACAATGCTTTCTTCGGTGACGCTGCAGAGCGCGTTGTTTTTCCAGCTTGGTCAACTGCGCTTTCACTTTGCGAATTTTTTCGCGAATTTGACGCCTATCCAGCTCAATTTGACGCTCACCTGGGCCACCACGCAAACCAATACCCCCTTTTTGACGCTCTAAGTGGGTCCAACCACGGATGAGTTTTGTGGATTCATGCTCTAGAGACGCCAGTTGGACTTGCAAACGCCCTTCAAAACTTTGAGCACGTTGACGAAATAATTCTAAAATCACATCGGTGCGATCCCAAACTCCAATGCCCAAAGAACGTGAGAGATTGCGCAGTGCAATCGGGTTTAAATGATGATTGATGCACAAGTAATCTGCAGGTGTCTGCAACAGTTGCTCTCGAACTTCTTCGACTTTTCCACGTCCAATGCCAAAGTGCGATTCCATTTTGGAACGTGCACCCCGAACTTCTGCTTGAATGACAAACCCAGCACTATCTAGCAAAGACTCAAATTCACCTCCATCAAATTTCGGAGCGAGATTCGGTAAGTGTAGGCAGATGACTCGATTATTCAGCAAATGGGTCGGCGATCTCTGGTGTGTTATCGGATTGTCCTTCCAATGAGATGTTTGGCTTTCTGGTAGGGGAAATCGTGGAAATTGCATGCTTGAAGACCAATTGAGTGCCTCGGTTTTTTAGTAAAATGACGAATTGATCAAAACCTTCCACCTGCCCTTGTAACTTCACGCCATTGACCAGGTATAAAGTTACAGGAATTTTCTCCCGGCGCAGTCCATTCAAAAACGGCTCTTGTGCAGATGGATTTTTAGTCATCATTATTCTCCTTAAACACATATGCTACTACGATGCGTCTATCTATGATAACATGAGTCCTCTATAGTGGTCAAAGCTCAAATGGAACAGATTGAATTAATCGAAGTGTCTCCCAGAGATGGTTTGCAGAATGAAAAACACTTTATCCCTACAGCACAAAAATTGCACTTCATTGAACAATTGCTCTCCTTGGGATTGAAAGAGATAGAGGTCACCAGTTTTGTTTCTCCAAAAAGAGTGCCTCAGTTGGCCGATGCAGAAACATTGTGGAAAGCCTTGCCACAGGCAGAGGGTGTCTGTTTTAGCGCATTGGTTCCCAATGCCAAAGGCTGGGAGCGCGCGCGCGATTTGGGGGTGCAGAAAATCGCTGTGTTTACCGCAGCCAGTGATCCCTTTGTTCAAAAAAATCTAGGCATGAACTTGGAAGAGAGCCTGGCTCAGTTTTCAGATATTGTACAGCAGGCAAAATACCATGGTGTACTGGTGAGAGGATACGTCTCTTGTATTTGTGGTTGTCCCTACCAAGGGGAAGTGCCTGTGTCTGCTGTAATCGATACCGTCAATGCGCTCCAAGAGATGGGTTGCGATGAAATTGCGCTGGGAGACACCACCGGTGTGGGAACTCCTGAACAAGTCGAAGCTTTGTTGAATGCATTACAGGACGTGATTGCGGCCAAACGACTGGCCGTACATTTTCATGATACTCAGGGCAGAGCCCTTGAGAATATTTTGGTGTCATTGTCCCAGGGT
>CAYGKN010000110.1:0-2100 GCA_964350565.1 uncultured Gammaproteobacteria bacterium | reverse complement strand
CGCCTCCCTGTCACCCCCGCGCCTCCCTGTCACCCCCGCGAAAGCGGGGGTCTGACTTGAGTATGGAGGTTCCCGCTTTCGCGGGAATGACAAAGATCTAAAAACACCGCTTGGCTTTTCAGGCAAAATAGTTTAGAGTGCTTGCATGGTTACTAAATGCGCAAAACATGAAGATCCTTGGCTCACGACCAAGGCCACCACACTGGCTTTTTTTGCAAGCTTAGGCGATGCTTTTGTAACTTACGCTTTTTTAATCGCTTTGTTCCCTAACCTACCCCTGTGGTTCTCTTTAGCCATTGCCATTGGAACGGCCATGACGGAAGGAGAGATGTATGTCACCGGTACTGAATATGTTCTAGATCCCACCAAACCTGCCAATCCTTACTGGGCGCAGGCCATTTGTTATGGCGCTGCCATTGCCTGGGGAGCCGTCTCTTTCACAGAAGCAGTGGATACGCTGATGGGTTTTTCGCATCTGAGCCACTTATCCCACATTCCTCTGGGGATTTTGGCCCCCTCACTAGCCATTGCCATCTTCTCTGCGGTGGCCTTTGGAGCGCTGTGCCAGGAATTTTGGGCCAATTTCGTCATCAGATGGAATCGATTCTCAGAAACATATTGGGAAGAATATGCTAAAAATCATCAAGGTTGGACAAAAATCTCCATGGCGCTAACCTTATTTTTAACGGATCACGAATGTGCCATCAAAAACGAAGATGGTAAACTTGACCCGAGCAAAACAAAAATCGGGACCTGGGGCGGTATTGCATTGTTCTTAGGGATAGCGCTTAGCGTTGGAATTTCTTATCCCTATGTCCTGGCTTGGTTTGACGGCGGACAATTTGCATTGGGTGCACTTTTTGGCCACCACATGACCCCCTTATTGGGTCATGTACTCTTCGCGGGGTTCATTGTATTCGCTCTACTGTTGCCTTGTATGGTAGCATTTACCACAGTCAACAGCTTAACCTCCATTTACCAATGTATTGAGACACTCCAAAAAGAAAAAAAACCCAAAAAAGAAAGAATCATCCAATGGCCTCCCAAAGTCTTTCTGGTCAATCCGCTATTTTGGTTGGGGCTCATCATCACCAAAACAGCGAAAATGCTTTTTTTCTTATTTCATTTGCTCAGCGAAGCACTCACTACAGCCAATAGCACCAAAGGCTCCCGACTATTCTCTCTGCTGTTGGGACTATTGGGCGCATTAAGTGAAGCACTGACAGATATTCCTTATTTATTTTTTGAGAGCACTCATGATCACCACAACCACAGTGGTCATTCACACAATGCCGCCTTCACAGGCACTTTCTTAAAAATAGTACTGAGTCCGCTGATTTTTATATGTACATTGATGCACTATTGTTTCAGTGACGGCACTGCTCTTGAAAATAGCATGAATACCACCTTGTCTTATCTATCCTTGAAACACGCATAAATTGCAGTTCTGAAACGCTTCTTGCTATGCTAAGGCTATCTATAAGTGGATGGATACCCATGTTGCCGTTATACCTCAAAGCATTTCATATCATTGTCGTCATCACTTGGATGAGCGGAATTTTCTATCTTCCACGATTGTTTGTATATCATGCCATGAGCCAAGACTCCCTCTCCCGCGCGCGCTTTGTCATCATGGAACGCAAACTCTATTACGGCATCATGTGGCCTAGCCTCGTCCTGACACTTGCTAGTGGCATTACACTGGCGCTGCAATTTGGAACAGCTTATCTGAAAGCACCCTGGCTGCAATTCAAAGGCGGATTGGTGTTACTGCTGGTGTGCTATCACCTCTACTGCGGCCATCATTATAAACGCTTTCGCGATGATCTTCCCACCTGGGGACATGTGACTTATCGCATCTTCAATGAATTACCCGTTCTGTTGTTGGTGGGCATTGTCTACTTGGTGGTAGTGAAACCTTCCTCTGTCATTCCCGCGAAACCCTCTGTCATTCCCGCGAAACCCTCTGTCATTCCCGCGAAAGCGGGAATCTCCTCGACCCAAGCAAGATCCCCGCTTTCGCGGGGATGACATGAGACGCGGGGTGACATGAGACGCGGGGTGACATGAGACGCGGGGTGACATGAGACGCGGGGTGAC
>CAYGKN010000109.1:0-2180 GCA_964350565.1 uncultured Gammaproteobacteria bacterium | reverse complement strand
ATCCCCGCTTTCGCGGGGATGACAAAGTGTGTCATTCCCGCGTAGGCGGGAATCTCCCTCTGCTGCATATGGACCCCCGTTTTCAGCGGAGCCTGCCCCCGCAAAAGCGGGGGGGTGACAATAGAGTTTCCGTATATCATCCAAGCCAAATAGGGTATCTTCAACTACGTCATGGAGCAGTGCAGCGATGAGGGTTTCTTCATCCATGCGCATGCGAGCGAGTATGCAAGCGACTGCCACTGGGTGTGTGATGTAGGGAATACCGCTTTGTCGTTTTTGTTCCTGGTGAGCACGGTTGGCGAATTGATAGGCAGTATGGAGGCGTTCGACGGCCTCTGTGGGTAGGTAGTCTCGGACAATCCGTTTGAGTTCATCAAAATAACTCAGGACAGACCTCCGTGCTTACTTGTTTTCTTCTTCACTTGCAGGAGATTCAGACTCTGCGGCAGGTGCCTCTGATTCTGTTGTGGAGGGTTCGGGTGGGCTATTAAATAGGCGGTGAGGATCTTCAGCCGCTTTTTTCTCTTCTTCGAGAATGGTTCTGGTAACCAATCCGGCAGCGATTTCCCGAAGGGCGGTGACGGTGCATTTATCATTGCCGGTTTCTGTTTTTGCTTCTGCGCGACGTAGGTTAAGATCATGCGAGCGTTCACTGGCCAATAGAACCAGGTCAAAGCGATTTTCAACATTCTTGAGACAATCCTCAACGGTAATTCTTGCCATGCTGCCCTCTCTATAAAGTTAGCATAATAACCTTAAATGCGCCTAAAATGCAAGCTTTGATTTTCTTATCTTGAGTTGTTACTCCAGCTGATTTAATATGAATTTAATTTGTTCAAGGTATGTCATGGGTTTTCAGCTTTACGATAGTCATCACCGTGTGCTTCGCGCTCTCTCACCGACCAACAAGCATTTGCGCTTGTATGTGTGTGGAGTGACGGTGTATGACAAGTGTCATATTGGTCATGCACGCGTGATGGTGGTGTTTGATGCGCTGGTGCGTTTTTGTCAATCGCATTTGGGTTGGAAGGTGACTTATGTGAGAAACATTACGGATATTGATGACAAAATTTTGAATCGTGCCAAGGAGTTATCGGAGTCTCCTTTTTCTTTGGCCGATCGTTATATCGAGAAAATGCATGAAGATTTTGTGGCCCTTGGGATATTGGCACCGAGTATTGAGCCTCGTGCGACGCAGTGGATTGAGCAGATGATAGCATTCATTGAAACGTTGATTGAAAAGGGGGTGGCTTATCAGGGAGAAAGTGGGGATGTCTATTTCCATGTGCCAAGTTTTTCTAATTATGGGGCTCTTTCTCATCAGAGTTTGAAGGAGTTGCGTTCTGGTGAACGTGTGGAAGTGGCTAAAGACAAGCGTGACCGGTTGGATTTTGTGTTGTGGAAAGCGGCAAAACCCGGAGAAGTATCTTGGGATTCTCCTTTTGGCGTAGGTCGGCCGGGTTGGCATATCGAATGCTCTGCCATGGCCTGTGGCACATTGGGGGATAGTTTTGATTTGCATGGTGGTGGCGCAGATTTGTTATTCCCCCATCATGAAAATGAAGTGGCTCAAGCCCAAGCAGCGACAGGAGAGGCGTTCGCCAACCATTGGATGCATGTGGGGTTCGTTCAGGTCAATTCCACCAAGATGTCGAAATCCCTGGGGAATTTTCTCACCATTGAAGAGGCTTTAACCCACTATTCTGCAGAAGTACTGCGTTATTTTATTTTGCATCGCCATTATCGCAGTCCATTGCCCTATGATGAAGCCCAATTGTCTAGAGCTCAAGCGGCCATTACCCGTGGTTATCAAGCATTACAAGGTGTAGAGCAAGAATCACCTAGCAGCGAGGTGCGTACGCATTGGGTGGGGTTATTTGAAGCGGCTTTGTGTGATGATTTTAATACCCCAAAAGCCTTTGCGGTGCTGTTTGATTTGATTCGGGAACTGAATCGAGCGAAGGATGCCTCTTGTCACTCCCCCGCTTTTGAGGGGGCAGGCTCCGCTGAAAACGGGGCTCCATATGCAGCAGAGGGAGATTCCCGCGTACGCGGGAATGACACAGGGGAGCGCGGGAATGACACAGGGGAGCGCGGGAATGACACAGGGGAGCGCGGGAATGAAACACTTTGTCATCCCCGCGAAAGCGGGGATCTAAATGAACCCAAGATAGATTCCC
>CAYGKN010000108.1:0-2228 GCA_964350565.1 uncultured Gammaproteobacteria bacterium | reverse complement strand
GGGGCTTTGCCAAAAAACACTCCACCAGAATCCATTCTCAGGGACTGTTTTTGCTCCTGAGTTCGAAAGGCAGCACATCTGCCATTCTGACGAGGCGAGTTTTTGATATTTAACCCTTTGATTATCAATCATAATTAGCGCCTTTTCTCTTCGCCGAAAGTGTGCTGCCTTTATTTTCTGAAAACTGTTGACAATGCTGTCCTTTCTGATAGGATGACCTCATGTATATTCGAACAAAAAAAGTTGGAGATGGTTCTAAAACGGTTGTCCAGTTGGTGGAGTCTTACCGCATGGATGGTAGAACCAAGCAACGTGTCATTCGTCATGTGGGTACAGCCTATTCTTGCGAAGAATTAGCAGCGTTAAAACAATTGGCCACAGCGATAAAGCTGGAGCAAGAAGCGAATCGATTACAGGAAGACACGGTACAGAACAATCCCACGTATAGTCCAGAGTTGGGAGAAGTTCATGGGATGCGTCGAGCATCTATCCCTGTAGATTTAATGCAATCCCAGGCTCAATCTCATCTGACTTTAGGGATACATGATATTTATGGTTTTGTGTATGAAGCCATAGGATTTGGTAATTTGTTTTCTCTCCCTAAGCGGAATGAGAAATCGGCACGAATTCTCAAAGAAATTGTTTTAGCACGCATTGCCAAGCCCTTGAGTAAATTGGCTTCGATTAGGTTGTTACACAAACAATTTGGTGTGGGGTTGAATATCGACCATATTTATCAAATGATGGATAAACTGAATGAATCATTTTCTGAGCGCGCTCAAGAAAGAGCATTATCCAGTGCGCTTAATCTCACCGGAGAAAAACTACAGGTCTTATTTTATGATGCGACAACATTGTATTTCGAATCTTTTCAAGAAGATGCTTTGAAGCAAAATGGTTACAGTAAGGATATGAAGTTTAATCAACCTCAAGTCTTGCTGGCATTGTTTGTCACAGGAAAAGGATTGCCAGTAGGTTATGAAGTATTTCCTGGAAAAACTTATGAGGGACATACGCTGAAACCTGTTTTAGAAAAGCTAAAGAAACGTTATGCGATTGATGAGATAGTGTTTGTGTCAGATAGTGGAATGTTGAATAAAGAGAATCTCGATTATTTACAGACGCATGGATACCATTATGTGGTGGGGGCTCGTTTAAAGAATGCCAAAGAGAAATTAAAAAAACGGGTGATGCAATGGAGTGAAAAGTTAGACAGAGAGAACATTAAGGATGAAGTGATTCATGAACTTATTTTAAGTCAAAATGATTCGCCTATTCTTGAGCAAGAAGAGGATGGTGCATCAAACGAGGAAGAGCATCATGATGCTGAGCGAGTGGAGAGCCTCTCGCATCAAGAAGAGCTAGCGGAAGGCTCCGAAATTCAGAAAAAATTGATCATTGCTTATCATCCTTCGAGAGCTAAAAAAGATAAAATGGATCGAGAAAAAGCAATACAAAAGTTACAGGCTCGATTAGCAAAAAGCAATAATCCCAAAAAACTGATTTCCAACTATGGTTTTCAAAAATTCATTGCTGTTGATGGAGAATCCCAACTAAAAATTGATGAAGAAAAATTACAAGAAGCAATTGTTTGGGATGGAATTATTGGAGTATTTACCAATCACCCCACATTAACGGGTCAACAAGCCCTCAAGCAATATCGAGGATTATGGCAAGTGGAAGAATCTTTTCGGATTACGAAACACGATTTACGGATTCGACCTATTTATCACTGGACTCCCAATCGAGTGCGAGCCCATATTGCCATTTCATTCATGGCTTTTGTTTGTGTGCGATATTTGGAATATCGGGTGGCTACCCAGTATGAAAAAATCTCACCCAATGAACTACGAGAGTGTTTAATGTCAGTGCAAGCTACCATACTACTGAATCAAGCCAATCAAGAACGCTATTTAATGCCACTTCCGTTGGAACCCTTGGCGAAAAATATTTATCGGGTATTAGGGGTCAAGCCTCCGCATGCCATCATGCGACTTTCTGCTTAAAAATTTATCAGTTGTGCTGCCTTCGTGAAAAAATAAAGTTAATTTTAATCAAATAGTTACCAAAAAACTCTCGAAGTCAGGAAAACACTCCACCAGAATCCATTCTCAGGGACTGTTTTTGCTTTCCGCAACCGAAAAGGCACCAGCATCAAGCTCTTGATCTACGATGGCACTGGATTTTGGTTGATGCAAAAACGCTTCTCACAAGGGCGCTTGTGTTTC
>CAYGKN010000107.1:0-2393 GCA_964350565.1 uncultured Gammaproteobacteria bacterium | reverse complement strand
CCCGGCAGACAGGCTTTTTTGATTTGTTCAACCAAAGTTTCTGGAGAAACCTGATCCATAAGTATACGTTTTAAAACCTCATACCCACCTACTGATTGGTACGTGCTTAAAGCAGCAGGATCTTTGTGAGCCAAAGTACGGAAACAAACAGCATTCGTCATACAGAGGCCTCGCAGGGCGTGTCATTTTTAAGCTGCGCCAATAGTTCATCGATTTTTTCTGTGGTCATATCCGTATAATAATCGCGATCGTTGATAATCAAAGCTGGGGCATTCACACAAGCCGCCAAACACTCCACACGCTGCAAATAAAATAATCCATCGGGTGTAGCCTCATTAAACCCAATACCCAACGCCGTTTGCAAATGCTCGACAAGCGCATCACTACCACATAAATAACAAGAGATACTTGTACAAACTCCTATTTTATATTTTGCTGTGGGTTTGAGATCATACATGGTATAGAACGTCGCCACTTCATACACATAAATCTCTGGCAAATCCAAATAACGCGCCACAGCTACCATGATTGGCTTATCTAACCAGCCATAAATTTCTTGAGCCACACGCAGTGCATAGAGCAGTGCCGAACGCTTTTGATCCTTGGGAAATTTCTTTAACCATGACTCTACTTTTTCTCGCCAAACGACAGGTAATTCTATGGATTCAATCATACTCATTAGCGATCAATCTCTCCGAAAACAATATCTTGTGTAGAAATGATGGTCACGACATCTGCCAGCATATGACCTTTAGCCATTTCTTCAAATGCTGCTAAATGGGGAAACCCTGGCGCACGGATTTTCAAACGATACGGTTTATTTGCTCCATCAGAAATCAAATAAATCCCAAACTCTCCTTTGGGATGTTCGACAGCAGCATACGCTTCGCCTTCTGGTACACAATAACCTTCAGTAAACAATTTAAAATGATGAATCAACGACTCCATATCTCCTTTCATGGCTTCTCTTCGAGGAGGAATGATTTTATTATCGGTTAACATTACAGGACCTGGATTAGCACGCAACCATTCCACACACTGACGAATAATGCGATTGGATTGGCGCATCTCTTCAACACGTACCAAATAGCGGTCATATGTATCGCCTGTTTTCCCAATGGGAATATCGAACTCTAAGTTTTCATACACTTCATAAGGCTGTTTTTTTCTGAGATCCCAAGCTACACCGCTACCCCGCAGCATCGGGCCTGTGAATCCCAAAGCCTGTGCACGCTCTGGACTCACCACCCCAATACCCACCGTGCGTTGTTTCCAAATGCGATTGTCGGTAAGCAACATTTCATACTCATCAACATAGGCAGGAAAACGTTCAGTGAAATCCCAAATAAAATCGAGCAAGGAACCACTACGCGCCTCATTGCGCACCCGAGTTTCTTTGTCTGATCGCCAAGAAGACGGTTGGTATTGAGGCATGGATAAAGGCAAGTCTCGATAGACACCTCCAGGACGGTAATAGGTAGCATGCATACGAGCACCAGAGACGGCTTCATAGCAATCCATTAAATCTTCACGCTCACGGAAACAATATAAAAAAACTGACATGGCACCAATATCTAACGCATGCGCTCCCAACCACAACAAGTGATTCAGCAAGCGAGTGATTTCATCAAACAGCACGCGAATATATTGAGCACGAACGGGCGCTTCAATGCCGAGTAGTTTTTCAATAGCCAACACATACGCATGTTCATTACACATCATGGACACGTAATCGAGTCTATCCATATAGCCAATGGAATGGTTAAAGGGTTTGGACTCCGCAAGTTTTTCTGTGGCGCGATGCAATAACCCGATGTGAGGATCAGCTTTTATGACGGTTTCACCATCTAATTCCAACACCAAACGCAAAACCCCGTGTGCTGCCGGATGTTGAGGTCCAAAATTAATGCTGTAATTTTTAATGTCATTCATGGGAATTCTCCGAAGCCAAGTCACTGTGATAGCGATTGTCTTCTCTCACCACCCGAGGCACCGTCACACGAGACTCAATGCTCACTGGTTCGTAAATCACTCGGCCGGCTTTGGCATCAAAACGTGCTTCTACTTCACCGATGAGCGGAAAATCCTTGCGGAAAGGATGCCCAATAAAACCATAATCTGTGAGAATACGTCGCAAATCCGGATGATTTTTAAATAAGATACCAAATAAATCGAAAGCCTCTCTCTCAAACCAATTCGCAACAGGCCACACTTCACATAGAGAATCCAGTTGTGGCAATTGCTGGGAGAGAAAGGTGCGCACACGTAACCGTTGATTGTGTCGGATAGAAAGTAGATGCACCACTACGGCAAATCGTGCGGCAGCCCACTGGGGAGCAAAAGATTCATGAGTCTTCGCCACTCCCCTATCGAAGCCCACACGTGTAGTATCG
>CAYGKN010000106.1:0-2702 GCA_964350565.1 uncultured Gammaproteobacteria bacterium | reverse complement strand
GGTCACTTCTTCCATACGCTTGGATAGACGACCTGCCACCATTTTCTCAGCAATCTCCTCAGGTTTGCTGGCGATATCTGGCAAACTCATGATGATATCGCGCTCACGGCTCACCCAATTTGCAGGCAGATCAGATTCATCTATCACCATCGGCGCCATCGCCGCAATGTGTAAACACATATCATTGGCTAGCACTTTTTCTGGGACAGTTAACCCCGCCAATACCGCAATGCGTTGACCATGCACATAACTCGCCAGCAATCCCCGTTCCGGAGCTTCTAACCAAGATACACGACGCACCTGAATATTCTCACCAATTTTTGCAACCAATGCGCGACGCGCTTCATCTACCGTCCGACCATCTGACAATTGCGCTTCTAACAACGCACTTAATTCTCTAGTGGGAAGCACCAATGCCAACTCCAAAAGCTCTTTCACAAAAGCGGAAAAATTCTCTTCTCTGGCAACGAAGTCTGTTTGCGTATTCACTTCAAGGATTACCCCTAAACGACCATCTGCAGAGACCAACGCTTTGGCTACACCTTCTGCAGCTTGGTGATCTGCTTTTTTATCTGCCTTTGCTAGACCGGCTTTGAGCAATGCTTCTGCGGCTTTTTCTAGATCATGCCCAGCCTCTTCCAATGCTTTTTTACAAGCGGTAATCGCAGCGCCCGTTCTGGAGCGCAATGCTTTAATTTGTTCTGCGATACTCGACATTATACCTCCCCTTCACCATCAGTTTTCGTAGTAACCGTTTCTGCTGTCACAGGAGCTGGCTGTTCGATGATGTGTTTCTTCTCTACGACTTTAACATCACTCACCACAGCAGAAGTGCTCACACTGGCTTTGCCTTCTAAATAAGAATCGGCAATGGCATTGGCATACAATGCAATGGCTCGCGTAGAATCATCATTGCCAGGAATCATATAACTTATATCCTCTGGAGAATGATTGGTGTCTACAATCCCAATCACAGGAATGCCTAATTTTTTTGCCTCCAGCACAGCAATGCGCTCATAGCCAACATCCACCACAAAAATGGCATCGGGCAGACCATTCATCTGCTTAATTCCTCCAAGACTGCGCTCGAGTTTTTCTAATTGACGATGGACCGTCAACCCCTCTTTTTTGGTAAGTTTCCGATAGGCCGGACTTTCTAACAGTGCTTCTAAATCTTTAAGGCGCTTAATGGATTGACGCACGGTTTTGTAATTCGTCAACATGCCCCCCAACCAGCGGTGATCGACAAAAGGCAAATCGGCACGAAGTGCAGCTTGACGAATAGGCTCTTGAGCCGCACGCTTGGTCCCCACCATCAGCAAACGGGCTTTAGACGCCCCTAGGCGAGAAACGTAATCGAGCGCGTCTTTTAAATGACTGTGACTGTGTTCTAAATTTAAGATGTGTACATCGTGATGACGCCCATAAATATACGGGGCCATAGATGGATTCCAAAAACGAGTGCGGTGCCCAAAATGCACCCCCGCTTGCAACATCTCACGCAAGGTAATACTTACCATGGATTTCTCCTGTTCTGCGCCACACGAAGGTGACATGGGTTATACTGCCGCATCTGCGCCCTATCGCGACCCAAAGGCACCCACAATAGACTTACAAACACGTGACCTAAGGCAAATAGCCTTTAATTTGCAAAGTCATGTCGACTCACGCTATATTAATACCACATTCAACCCATAACATGCAAGATGAATATCGTAATCAAAACTCCAGAAATGATTGAGCGGATGCGGGTTGCCAGTCAAGGAGCTGCCAGCACCCTGAGCATGATCGCCCCTCATGTCAAGGTGGGGGTGACCACAGAAGAGCTCAACACCCTCTGCCACGAGTACATCACCCAAACGCTCGGAGCCACCCCTGCTCCACTCAACTATCGCGGCTTTCCTAAGTCCATTTGCACCTCCATCAACCATCAAGTCTGCCATGGGATCCCAGGACCGAAAAAACTCAAAGCTGGAGACATTATCAATATCGATGTGACCATCATCAAAGAGGGTATGCATGGCGATACGAGTAAAATGTTCATCCTGCCAGGTGCCAATCGTTTAAGTGAGCGCCTGTGCCAGGTGAGCCAACAATGCCTGTATCTAGGGATCCAACAGGTCAAACCCGGTGCGACTCTCGGAGACATTGCTCGTGTGATCGAAGAATATGCCCATGAACACGATTACACCAGTGTGCGTGATTTTTGTGGACATGGCATCGGAGAAACTTTCCATGAAGATCCCCAAGTCTTACACTACATCAATGCACCCAATGCCGATGTCATCTTAAAACCTGGCATGGTTTTTACCATCGAACCCATGATCAATGCCGGCAAACACCACACCAAAATTCTCAACGATGGATGGACTGCCGTGACCAAAGATCGCAGCTTATCCGCACAGTGGGAACACACCATCGCCGTTACGGAAACCGGGTTTGAAATTCTTACCCTCCGAGAGGAAGAACGTGAACAGGGGATTACAGAAACGATGATCCCAACGCATTAGCCTGAGGTTCCGAGGGCTATAAGCAATTCAATTCCTCGTTCAAAATATAGCTCAATATAAGCTATCTTGTTAATGGCCGAGAGTCACTAATACGATCTGCTAAAAAGGACAAGCACCAGGCTAAGAGGAATGACAAAGGGCGCGAGAACGACAAACACTTGTCACCCCCGCGTACGCGGGGGTCTTACTTGA
>CAYGKN010000105.1:0-2804 GCA_964350565.1 uncultured Gammaproteobacteria bacterium | reverse complement strand
CCTATGTTTGCTGCAGGCGTGTTAGGAGGCTTTTCAGTGAATTTGAGCGCTGTGCAACCCAAACTCGAGCGGATTAGTTTCTTCAAAGGGATTGCTCGAATTTTTTCCAAACAAGGGTTGATGGAATTGGTCAAATCCTTGTTGAAATTTTTTTTGGTGCTGTTGGTGGGGTTTATTATTTTTAAAGTCAAGTTGTTGGAACTATTCTCTCTGCAAAATCAATCTCCCGCACCAGGAATTTTACAAGCTTTAAATTGGGCAGGGTGGAGTGCCTTCTTCCTTTCTTTGACATTGATCATTGTTGCAGGCATTGATGTGCCTTTTCAAATCCATAGCTATCAAGAACAAATGAAAATGACGATTCAAGAAGTGCGAGATGAAATGAAAGAAACGGAGGGACGCCCAGAAGTCAAACAAAAAATCCGACGCCTACAAGAAGAAATGGCTAAAAAACGTATGACTGTGGATGTGCCTACTGCCGATGTGGTCATTGTTAACCCCATTCACTATGCCGTTGCGCTCAAATACCATCGATCGGGTGGTGGAGCGCCGACTTTGGTAGCCAAAGGATTGGATTTAATGGCGCTGCATATCCAGAAAATTGCTAAAGCGCATCAGGTGGAAATTTTTGAAGCCCCTCCTTTAGCACGTGCCATTTATTATTCCACTGCATTGATGTCAGAAATCCCCCCCGGCTTATATGTTGCAGTCGCTCAAGTTTTGGTCCATATTTATCAATTGAAGGCGTATAAAAAGGGTCAAGGACGACGGCCCACTCCGCCTGGTGATTTTGACATTCCAGAGGATTTGGCTAAATAATGGCAACATCAATATCTGTAGAGCACTGGCCACAGAAGATTCTCAATTCTGGTTTGGGGATCCCCTTTTTTATTATCCTGCTATTGGTGATGGTGATTTTGCCTCTCCCGCCGATTTTGTTGGATTTATTATTCTCTTTTAATATCGCTCTATCTTTGATAGTCTTGCTGGGGGGCGTGTATAGCAAACGCCCTCTGGATTTTGCTATATTCCCCACAATTTTATTGATTGCCACATTGCTGCGTTTGGCCTTGAATATCGCTTCAACTCGAGTGGTGTTACTCAGAGGGCATACCGGGACAGAAGCTGCAGGAAGAGTAGTGGAAGCCTTTGGTGCCGTGGTCATTGGAGGGAATTATGCCGTAGGTTTAGTGGTATTTGCTATTTTGGTGATTATTAATTTTGTCGTGGTGACCAAGGGGGCGGGTCGAATTTCAGAAGTGAGTGCCCGATTTATCCTCGATTCTATGCCGGGTAAGCAAATGGCCATTGATGCCGATTTAAATGCGGGATTAATTAGTCAAGATGAAGCCCGAACACGACGACGAGAAGTGCGAGAAGAATCTGACTTTTATGGATCCATGGATGGGGCGAGTAAGTTCGTTCGAGGTGATGCCATCGCCGGTTTATTGATTTTATTCATCAATTTAATTGGAGGGATTCTCATTGGGGTCTTACAGCACGACATGACTTTTCAATTGGCTGTGCAAAATTATGCGCTACTGACTATTGGAGATGGACTGGTAGCTCAGGTGCCTTCACTCTTATTATCTACAGCAGCTGCGGTGTTGGTGACACGCACCTCCAGTGAACAGGACATTAGTCATCAAGTTTTTGATCAATTATTTGCAAACCCCAAAGCCTTATTGATTACTGCCACGGTCTTGACTGTGCTTGGTCTCATCCCAGGGATGCCGCATTTTGCCTTTTTAACCCTTGCCTTGGGCGCAGTGGGGGCTGCACATTATTTTGAGAAAGCTCGTGCTGTGGAGTCTGAAGCAGCCTATGCCAAGACGCGTCAAGCCAGAGAAAAAGAAATGCAAGAAGAAATCAAAAAGCGCAACAAAGAACTCACTTGGAAAGATGTGGAAACTGTTGATGTGGTAGGTCTTGAGGTGGGGTATCGTTTAATCCCGATGGTAGATGAAAAACAAGGAGGCAAGCTCATGGAGCGTATTCGAGGGATACGCAAAAAGCTCTCTCAAGATTGGGGATTTTTGGTGCCTTCTGTACATATTCGTGATAATCTAGAGCTTCCACCCAATGCTTATCGCATTACTTTATTAGGAGTGACCATTGCACAATCTGATGTGCAAATAGATAAATATTTGGCCATCAATCCGGGCCAAGTCTTTGGGCATGTTCCAGGCACGGCGACTAAAGAGCCGGCTTATGGGTTAAATGCCTTATGGATTGAATCGGGAAATCGTGAGCAAGCGCAATCGTTAGGTTTTACAGTAGTTGATCCCAGTACAGTAGTGGCTACACATTTGAGTAAACTCATGGGAGACAATGTCCATGAATTACTCGGCTATGAAGAAGTTCAACAACTCTTAGATAGACTCAAAGAGCAAGTGCCTAAATTGGTTGAGGAGTTGATTCCCGATAAGGTGGGTATGAGTCAATTGGTTTCCGTATTACAGAATTTATTGTTAGAGAAAGTACCTATTCGAGATATCCGAAGTATTGCGGAGACCATTGCGAATTCCCATACTCCCGGGCAGGATGTCGAACAACTCACAGCACATTGTCGAGTGAGCTTACAACGTTTGATCATACAAAACATCAATGGAGTCTCTCCTGAAGTGCCGGTGATGACATTGTCACCCGATCTAGAAAATATTCTGATGAATGCCAGCCGCAATAGCCAAGGAGAGGCACACGCCTTTGAACCGAATTTATTAGAAAAAATGCAGGCCAGCATTAAAGACCTTGCTGAGCATCAAGAAGCGGCCTCTCCACGTGCCATGTTGCTGGTGCCGCCG
>CAYGKN010000104.1:0-2904 GCA_964350565.1 uncultured Gammaproteobacteria bacterium | reverse complement strand
GATTGGACATGGAGGGGGAGCAATCGTTATTTGGGGCACCTCTCGAGCGCCCCCTGGCATGGGTGTTGGGCAGTGAAGGACATGGATTGAGACAAAAAACAAAAGAGTACTGTGATGCTTGTTATCACATCCCCATGGAAAACCCGAAAATGGGTAGTTTAAATCTTTCTGTGGCGTGTGCACTGGCACTCTATGAGGTTTCTCGAGGTCCTCTCTAACAATTGGTATGCTTCTTGCCTTATGTGGAATGACCAGTCATATTTGAGGTAACCATGAGCCACTCTGCCGAATTGCTTCCATTGAACACATCAATGCCGGCACCCACGTCCAATAAAACACCCTCGGCGCATCAAGCAGAGCAAGCTCCCAGTGCAGGAGAGAGCACGGCCAGTTCAGCAAGCGGTGAATCTTCGCATAGCTTTTCCCATGCCATGCAGGCAGCCTCTCAAAACAAGCCGACGAGCAACACGAAGACACCAGGCAAAGATCAAGAGAGTGAAGAATCGCTGGTGGGATTACCGGCATTGGATCCCCATTTATCTCCACAAATGAATGAATGGATCTTTGCCCTGTTGGGCAATTGGATGGAGGCGCATCCAACAAATATTGAGGCGATGAATACCGAGAATGAAGCTTCTCCCGTCGCCACATTGACATTAAGCATTGCGGATCAACAAGGGCAATTCGAGCAGTTACAACTCACCAATTACGGTGAGAATGACACCTTGATATCACATACTCAGGGGACATTGAGTGGGATGCCGACTTGGGAATCGGTGAGCAGCGTGTTAGAGCCCATGGAGGGATTAGATTGGTTAACTCCCTTAGAAAGGCCTCAATCGAATGGGGATTTTTTAATTGATCAATATCAAATGCAAACGCCGATGATTTCCAGTGCTCCCGTCTCAGAAATAGAAATTCCTGTGATGCGCTTGGGTGCGGATGATGAAGGAGAACATGATCCTATTGAGGCTCCAGAGGGCATCCATCTGAATGCGCATCATCATGGGGTAGAGGGTATGGAGGGTATTGCTAAAATCGATACTCAACACCAAGCCATTGGTGTGGTCAAAGAATCCATCACGAGTGCGATTGGGAGTGCGCAATGGCAAGAAGATTTCTGTGAGCAGATTTTATCGTTTGGGCAGAATCAAATTCAGCATGCACAGTTGAATCTCAATCCTCCAGAATTGGGGCCATTACAAGTACATATTGAAATAAATCAACAAGAGGCTAAAGTGCATTTTGTCTCTAGTCATGCAATGGTTAGAGACAGCATTGAATCGGCCAATCAGCGACTGCGGGAAGTTTTCCAAGGATCGGGATTAAGCCTTGCCAATGTGAATGTTTCTGATGGGCAACGCTCACAGGGAGATAGTCAGCAAGGTAATCCTTGGCGACGGGAGGGTGTAGAAGGGATAGAAGAGACCGGGATGAGCTCGCCCACCCAGCGTTGGTTGAATACCCCGAGAGGCTTAGTGGATCACTACGCTTGACAGGAGTGCTCCCAGTTGCTTGAATAGGATGGTGTGTGTTGATTTTGAGGTTGTTCATGCGTCGTTTTCTGTTGAGTGCCTTGTTGGTTGGGCTGGGTGGCTGTGGGCATTGGATGTCTGAAGAGCCTCGTATGGCGGCCTCTGATCCAGCCCAAACGTCTCTCGATGATGCTGTCGTGAAAGTCGAGCAGTCTTTGCATGAATTGGCAGCTATTGAAAAAGCCGGTCAACAAGCACCGAAGCGCTTGGTACACACGCATCATTTAACAGCATTTTCTCAACCGGTCAGTGTCAATTGGGAAGGGCCCATTGAGACACTCGTGAAGCATGTGGCGCATTTAGCGCACTATCATGTTCACGTGTATGGCAAGAGCCCCTCCTTGCCCATTATTGTTTCTGTGCATAAAAAATCTGTACCCATCGGAGAGATTATTACCGATGCGGATTTGCAAGCGGGTCACCAAGCCGATTTAAGAGTGGATAATGCGCATCGCAGTATTGAAATCCGTTATCTAAAGGGTTAAGATAAGCCCAAAAGTGAGAAACAGGCATGGCCAAAGAAGAAAGTTTTGAATTTAGCGGTAAGGTGATTGAAATATTACGCGACGCCACCTTCCGTGTGGAATTAGAGAATGGCCGCACGATCATTGCTAAAATTTCTGGGAAAATGCGCAAGAATTATATTCGCATCCTGATGGGAGATTCTGTGCGTGTGGAAATGAGCGCCTATGATCTCACCAAAGGCCGAATCATTTTCCGTGAACGAGAAGTGAAGTAAGCGCATCGTTCTCGCGAAATCGGGAATCTCTCCTCTTAATACTCCCTTCATTCTTCTCCGTTACTCTATGACTAAAAGCATCAGAGTTTGTTAGATGAGCATAGACAATAACCACTTCCGAGCCATTTTACTGGGCATAGGTGGCTCTATTCTTACCATGCCATTGCCACTGACCTTCTTCAAAAACATCAATGACTTTTACATTACGCTTGCTGTTTATGCGGTCGTTGCCTCGATCCTTGTCATGGCACGCTGGAGCATGACGGATGAAAGCAAAGATTGCACTGTAGGAATAGGCACTTTTGCCGTCACTTCTCTGCTCATGCTATTAGCAAGTTTTATACTGCCCGCAGTCGGAGTGAGTATGGATATTTTTTTCCCTTGCTCGATGATTTCAGCATTTGTCCTGGGGTTCATTGGAGTGATGTGGGCAGTGCGTTCTTCGGAAGGAAGCTCAAATGAACCGATTCCCCTCATAACCTATTGACGTATATGTAACCATACTCTAGCATGATGGTGTGTATCAAATAATCTTCCGGGAGTTCAAACACGAAGTGCAACAGCCTTCGATTTCTGACAGCAATTCCCGGTCAATTTTTTGATTGAGCAAAAAATAGCCATTGAGACAGG
>CAYGKN010000103.1:0-3006 GCA_964350565.1 uncultured Gammaproteobacteria bacterium | reverse complement strand
ACCCAGACGCCTAAATATCTATCCATCAAAAAACTTTATAACACTTATCAACTGAGCAAGAGAAATCATGTGATTATTTATCGCATTGACAGTGTACTCTGGCAGCGGCTGCTCATGCCATTATCTTGCATCACCATGATGCTATTGGCATTGGCACAAGTGGTATCTCTACCC
Source organism: uncultured Gammaproteobacteria bacterium (assembly GCA_964350565.1). Lineage (GTDB taxonomy): Bacteria > Pseudomonadota > Gammaproteobacteria > CAYGKN01 > CAYGKN01 > CAYGKN01. The sequence continues at coordinate 2,832 of CAYGKN010000103.1, read as the reverse complement.
CGCTTAAAAAGCATGGGTAGCAGAATATTTTTAAGCATCTTACTCGGGTTTTTGTTATTATTTTCTCAACGATTATTTCAAGGCGTCACAAGCACTTTTCAATGGCCCGCTATTCTAGAAACACTCATTCCCACCGGCGTGTTTTTAATGATTGGCGCGTGGCAATTATACCAAACCGAACGACGTTAATCACTCACAAAACTCAGCCACTCTTTGGCTTGGCTGTGATTCGGTTCAATTTGCAAGGCTTTTTCAAGTTCTACTTTAGCTGCCTGACTGTCCCCAAGATAATAATGACACATCCCTTTGCTCACATAGATATTCGCAGACGGACCATACTCACCCAAAGCATCATCAAATAACTTCAAGGCATCTTCGTAATCACTGATGCAAGCATACAATTGCCCGATAGTCACCAAAGGACGCTTGAAAGTGGGCATGCGATAATAATTGCGATAACACGTCTGCAATCCTTCGCGAAACTCTTTTAAAAATGAGCGATTGATGCCGGAAAGTTTCTCAGACCATTTATCTCCAACGGCAAACAAAATATCAGGATCCCAATAACTCAATTTTAACAAAGCCAATAAATCCAGTGCATCTAGCGTATCCGCTCTTTCTATCAAGCGATTTTTAGTGGGCAAAAATTCTTTTGTCGAGAAGTAATGCAAATGCGATTCAAATGCCACCTCTGTTTCTGCAAAAGATTCCAAAGAATGATTGAACGCAAATACTGAAATCTTAAAGCCCTCTGTATCTGAGCCTACCCAAGCATCCCCACCTTTTGCTCGACAATAACGAGCAATCGCATCAAAGTTCACCATCATAGAAAAACTTCCATGAAAAGCAATGTGCGGCGTTCTCAAACCTTCTAAGGTTTCTAAATGGGTGTAACCTTTATCTCCACTGATTAAAAACAACTGATTCTTTTTAGAAAAACTCAGTAAATGATTTAAACACTCTATTCCTCCGATAGGCATCAAAAAAGTCGACTCTTTGAGATGCGCACGATAGTCTTCTAATACTTTATTTAAAGCCGGATCGTCATAATAAGGCAATTCAATCGGATCAAAATCAAAAGAAGTTTCTAATCCTTTTAACTCCTTGGGCTGTCCGATTTTATCAATGTTTTCTTCAGGAGTTTTCACACTAATCAATGCTTGATGCAATTTTCCCTCCTCCATGCGAAACGCATCATGCTCTACCGTATCAAATAAATAATTCGCCACCACCAAAGTGGGATTGTGCAAAAAACCTTCTTTAATCGTTTCTTGATGATGGTACGTACGTATTTCCTGCGAATGTCCCACTTGATAAATGGCAAAATCCAACAAACCCCTCCCTAAAAAAGGCTTAAATTGCTGATTCACAATCCAAAACTCTAAATTGGCCTGCGTGAAATCGGTCATCACATAACGCAAAGGAGATTGCTCAATGCCAAAACGATCGAGCAATTCCGCAAAACGCACTAAAAAATGATAACTGAAACGACCCGCACCAGAACCCAACTCAAATAAATAGAGCGGCTGAGCATCATCCCACTGCCCCAGGCGTGATAAATCCTGCCAATAACGGAATACCACTTCAGCATATCCGCGGCCAATGAGCGTGTTACTCGTCACATAATAAGGTACGCCACCCAACCAGGCAGAAACTCCTTTGCTATCAAAATACCGACGCTGATAATCCCACAACACCGACTTGGAAAATACTTGCCGCTTTTCGAGAACTTTCATACCTCACTCCCCCACTTTTCTATATTCTAGCCAAAAAACCACACAAATTGAATCTTTTGTGATGTAAAAGCTAATTTACCCCCATGAAGATGGCTTCCTTGCGTATATTCCTCGTACCCAAAGTTCTTACAATTGAATCTCTTGAGCAATACTGCGATAACCTTCTACCGCCTCTTCAATCACCAAATAACCAGAAGGGACCAATACACGATAACATTCCAAAAACAATGGTACTTTGTCTTCAACATGGGTCAATACCCCTTTGCTAAAGACCATATCCACATGCGCATCAGATAATGGAATCAGCGGATAAGGATCATATTGGCAAAACTGGATACGACTCTTTAAGGCCTCTGGAACCCGATCTTTGGCCATTTCCAGCATTTCTTGCTGCAATTCTAACCAATTACTTCGACCTGATACTGACTCGCTAAATAGCAAGCCACTCCACCCAAACCACAACCCACATCCAACACCCGAAATCCTGACAAAGGAATGTCTCTCACCATTTTTTCAATGGCTTCACCCCCCCCCTCAGACATCATACCAGTACCATAAGCCCATTCCAGAGACTCACAGTAACTCTTTGAATATTCGTGTATGAGTTTGTCGATATCGTTCATAAGGAAGCATATCGGCACAACCTCCTATGACTTTGGTGAAGGAAAATAAGAAAATGAACTGGATGAGCTAGAAGAAGACGAGCTCTCACTCCGTCTAACCCTAGCCCCAGCCCTAGAAGCTGCGGCATCTGAGCTTACAGATCTCCTTTTACGCAAATTATAGGAATGGGAAGGAACATTGGATACTTTCAAATCCCCAGTTGAGGTAAAATATGCTGATGATTCTTTAACCATTGAAGACATCCACCTAGATAGTTCGCTGGTTTTTTTCTCAAAAGGAGCCATTGCCAATGACATCAAATAGAAAAAATCTTCAACTTTAACATCCATAGTCTCACCACTTTGAATCACCGATACTGAAGATGGCTCTACTGGACTGCCGTTACTTTCAGGTTTGATAATCTTTGTAGACATAAAACGGACATTCCGCGCCAATCCAGTAAATCATAAGGATTTACTTCTTTTGCGGAAGA
>CAYGKN010000102.1:0-3036 GCA_964350565.1 uncultured Gammaproteobacteria bacterium | reverse complement strand
GCGGGAATCTTCCCGGCTCAAGTAAGATCCCCGCATACGCGGGGATGACAGAAGGTTGTCATTTCCGCGCCGCTCCCTGAAAGTCAGGAGATGACGAGTTGCTTCAAGGAGAGTCAAATTAAATCGTTTCATACCAATCTTCCCAATTAGGATTGACTCTTTCTATGAGTTCTATCTTCCATGCTCTTCGCCATTTTTTTAAGCATTTTTCTCGATGCAGTGCTTCGTGAATATCTTCGAATTCTTCGCTGTATACCAAACGGTGAACATGATATTTCTTTGTGAATTTAGAACCGCTGTTTTCTTTGTGCATCGAAACTCGTCTGGCAATGTCATTGGTTACACCGATATAAAGTGTTCCACGAGGTTTGGAAGCAAGGATATAGACCCAGTAACTAAACATTGGCCACCTCCAATTTTATAGTCACTGGTGCCGAGAAGAGGACTCGAACCTCCACAGGGTTTCCCCCACAAGTACCTGAAACTTGCGTGTCTACCAATTCCACCACCTCGGCTTGTGATAGCACTATCATAAAGTAAAGCAGTAGGACATCGCAACAATGGCTTTGATTTCGCAGATCAACGTGTTATGCTGAAACTTGTCCGAATTGCCAAGGGGTATGGATGTTTCGTCGTTTTTTGCAGTGTTGTGTTATGGCATGTTTGAGTATTGCCATGGCAAACACGTCCCGCATTGAAGAATTACTTGCAGCGCACCAGGATAATGCTGCCTATGATTACGCTAGAGCACGCTTTTCTCGCCAAGCAGGTTCACCCAGCTATGACTTATGGTATGGGATTGCCGCAGCACGAGCAGAGCACCCAGCAGAAAGCATTTTTGCCTTTGAACGCGTCCTGATGGCCCAACCCCATAACATGGGGGCAAGACTAGAATTGGCATTGGCCTATATGGCTATGGGAAAAACGGATATTGCAGAAGAAGAATTTAACCGCATTCTCGCCTTAAATCCACCACCACGAGTAGCCAACCGCATACACTTTTTTATTGAACAAATCCATTTGCAGCAAGAAAGAAAACAATATCCTTTCTACTTCTACTTCAAAACCAATGGCGGATATGATAGCAATGTGAATAGTGCAACCATCAAACCCACGGTCAATATCCCCATCATCGGCACCCTAACCCTAGATGACTCTGCACTTGCTGAAGGCAGTATTTTTCACGACATTGGCTTAGACACCGGCTTTATCCGGCCATTGGGTCGACATCAATGGTTTGGTTCTTTAGATGTTGCTTTGAGAAATAATGTCTCTAAACACGATATGGATTTAGATGCGTATACCTATCTCACAGGCCTTGATTTCAGAGCTTCTAAACGCCAGGAATGGATCTTCCCAGTCATGTTCCAACATCTCACCCTGGGAAAGACTACCTATCGGCATTTGCTGGATTGGGCCGTGAACTATCGTTACCTCAAATCTCCTCATCAACAGTGGCAATTCCTCTTTGATGCCAAAAATAATGTATTCCCAAATGAATATCAACGCAGCTCTATGCTCTATACCTTAGGTGGTGGTATAAAGTGGAATCCTAAAGGACATTCCTATGTGATCCTGGGCACACAACTTTATAGAGCGCGCGAATTGATGCGACAGGTCGATCAAAGCTTTAATTCTAGACAAATCTATGGGGGTGGTTTTACCTGGGATGATCTCGGGAAATCCTGGAAACCTTACATACATTTGGGCTATGAACGCGTGTTGTATGACAATCCCAGTCTGATCTTTGGTACCCATCGACGCGACCACTTGTTACAAGCCTATTTGGGCTTTCATTATCCCATCAGCAAGCGCTTGGAATTTTTAGGTGAATATCGCGCGATTCGACAAATTAGCACGCTGCCCATCGACACATACACCCGCCTGGCAGGTCAAGTCGGCTTCACTTATCGCGTATTTTAATGACGTTATTGCGCGTTGAACAGTTAAGCCTGGCTTTATCCACACCAGAGCGCTACCAATCCATTCTCGAGGATATTCACTTCTCCATTGGCGTGGGTGAGTGGCTCTCTTGTACTGGTCACTCAGGGAGTGGGAAAACCCTATTGGGCTATGGTATTGCCAATCTATTGCCCGAGTATGCACGCTTCTCCAAAAACTCTCGCATCTTTTGGAAAGAAAAAGAGTTGCTCTCGTGTGCTGAAAAAGAATGGATCGGGATCAGAGGCAAAGAGATTGCCATGATCTTTCAAGAACCCATGAGTGCCCTCAATCCCGTACGCTCAGTACGCAATCATTTTAAAATGATTGCCAAACAAACATTCTCTGAAGGCTTATGCATTGAACGTCTAGTGGAAGTGGGATTGTCATCAGCCCATTTAAACCGCTATCCCCATCAACTCTCCGGTGGAGAAAGACAGCGCTTAATGATAGCACTAGCCATCTTTCATCGACCTTCCCTGCTGATTGCCGATGAACCCACAACAGCATTGGACACCGTTACCCAAAAAACCATTGTGGAATTGATAAGAGAATTAAAAACCCGTTTATCCATGTCTGTTTTATGGATCACTCACGATTTACCATTGGTAGCTCAAATTAGTGATCAACTCCTTGTTTTACAAAAAGGAAAAATGATTGTCCCTCTGCCTTCATGCCCACCGTTGATCCCGCACATTCCCAATATCCAAGAGACTCCACGCATTGCTAGTGTTTCTCAATTGCATATTTCTCAAAAACAACAATCCATTGTTAAAAATATTTCTTTTTCCCTATGGCAGTCTAAAACCACCGCACTGATTGGTCGCTCAGGTAGTGGAAAAACCACGATTGCGAAAGCCTTAGTCAATTTGCTAGAAAATCTGAAAGTAGAAGGCCAGATCAGCGTTCCCAACTTTCAAAAAAATTATCCGGGTGCTTGGCAGTTGCTGTTCCAAGATCCATTTTCCGCTTTTCATCCACATTTTCAAGTCATTGATCTGCTCAAAGAAAGCCAACCTCAAGCTTCCCAAGAAGAGATGAAAACCCTATTATCTCAAGTGGGATTAACAGGAGAAGAAATATTATTCCGATATC
>CAYGKN010000101.1:0-3236 GCA_964350565.1 uncultured Gammaproteobacteria bacterium | reverse complement strand
GTGTCCCTATGCGCCTGGAGCCAGTGGTAATGTCGATACGGTTGAAGTGGTCTCCACACTCAGGGCTGCAGGTTGGTCCATTAATGGCGTTGCCGATGAGCAAGCTTGGAGACAAGTGGGAGTATTTGCCAGAAGTCTTAAACAGCAGCATGAACAGGAGTAGGCTCATTATTGGCGGCAAAAGAGAAGAGTATGCCACCTATAATGGTTGCTATCATCAGCACCCATGCAATCGGGGAATGACCTGTGATGGCTCTGGCCCCCAGTATGCCTTGGAAAAATGCGTTGATGAGACGAAGGGCGGTGTAGCCATAGCTTTTTTTATTAGCATTAGCATTAGCATTAGCATGTTGAGAGGTATCCTGTAATGGATTTAATGTTTGCGTTGCTCGCACGTTAAAAATCCCCATAAAGGCACACATCACCAGGCTAAGAGAAATGAAAATTCCCATATGAGGGGAGACACTCTGGGTCAATGCCAAGTTACTCATTATCATTGCGAGTAAACTCAAGGAGCAGAGCAGAATCGTGAGCGCGGTTTTTTTATAAGATATTTTTTCAGTAGAATCAACTTCTTTTTTTGCAATATTCCATTCGTAAAAATGATTTAGAAAAAACGCCATTAAGGATACCACGGCACCTGCAGCAATGATGCTCGATAATGCGATATTGAGGCCACCAGGGAGCCCGATGATCATCTTGGGCAGGACATAAGCTGCAGCCATGTAGGTGGTGAAACCAAATACGCCAGCAGTGATGAGGGCTGCAACAATGCCCAAACCCATCCGCCAGTTCTGTTCCGTGGATAATTCGGCACCATCCTGATGCTTAAATAGTTTACTGGGAGAATATATTTTTTCTAGCACTTTTTCGGTGGTATACTCTGAGTGGTAAACCGTCATATAAAAATTAACAGCGAGAGTGCAGAGCCCTGCAATCCAAGCAACAATTTGTCCATGAATACCAAATGTCCCGGAGTGAAGGAATACATCGTAGGTAAACAAGAAGCAACCGACAGAAAAAGAGGCTCCTAAGAGGCGCGCGTGCCATTTGTATGGTCGCGGGGCGCTTGTTGTACTAGACTCTTGAGGGTTGCTGCCTGGACTGCTCATTACGTTACCTATTTACTCTATTACATGATAAATAGGTAACCTTAAGGTTTTATGAGTTCTATGAGGGTGATAAGCTTTCGGTGATGTCTTCCACCAGATTCACACCCATCACTGTCAATGCGATACTTAGGCCTAAGGTGAGAAAGGTCGTCAGCATCACACTGGTGAATAAACCGAGACCAGAGGAAACGATGCCCAATGCCATAAAACCGATGGCAGTCAGTGCTGCAGCACTATAACCAACGCCTATGGAACCAACAAGGCATTTTTCTTGGGTCTTTAATTTATTAAACTTATTGATGATATTCTCCACAGCAATCTTTACTTTTCCTTCTGTACTCATGATTTTTCTCTACCAGAACAAATGGAACAGCCATTATCTTTATCTTTCCTTAAGGTTTTCTTAAGCGTTTATTACCCATTAGAGATCAGAGAGATATCTAGAATGTTTTAGCCAATTTCTATCGGGATAATAAGCAAATACCAAGCTGCCATTTTTAAGCGTCTTGATCACCGAACGAATTTTTCTGGGACTAATGGCCAAACAGCCAAAGCTGCGGCCGAGTCGACCATAGGCTTCGGCGAAGTTTGCTGTGGCGTAGTTGGCACCATGGACCACGATCGCACGTGCTCTGGCATGGGCATTAAAGCGAGGCTCTAACCCATTGATTCTCATGGATAATCCATGCTGCCCTACATAGCTTTCTTGGGTGACGAATACTCCAAGGCTAGAGGCATGGCTACCGGGTTGATCGGAAAAGAATTGGGCGATGCGTCCTCCACTGCCTTGACCATGGGTGACGTGCAGATGATACAACAAGCGATTTTTGGATAAGTCTATGATCCAAAGTCGTTTTTTGTTGGAGGGTAGGGAGTAATCCACAATGCTCACAATGGGCTTTTTCACTTGTCCCTGGGCTTTGGCTGAATAATACGCCACTCGCGCAGCTTTAAGGATGTGGGGATCTAACCCTTCCCAATTCGTGTGATGTTCGGCATACCCAACCCAGGTGGAGATCAGTAAAAATCCGCTGAATACTATTTTTTTTATCATATTTTCCCCCTAAAAATGTTTAAAGCCCTTGTATTGGGCTTTTTGCTTCGCTAGAATGTGTCTTTAACTCACAAATGCGAGAAGATATGGCTACTTTTAGCGCAAACGAAAAAAATGTCAAGCATCGATGGTATGTCATTGATGCACAAGGATGCACCTTAGGGCGATTGGCCAGTGAAGTGGCACATTTACTCAAGGGGAAGCATAAACCTGAGTATACCCCTCATGTGGACACTGGGGATTATGTGGTGGTGGTGAATGCCGCTTCCATTGGGGTAACGGGTCGAAAGCGTCAGCAAAAAACGTATTACCATCACACCGGTTATCCCGGTGGGATTAAATCCATGACTCTAGAGAAGCGTCTGGCCAAATCTCCAGAGTCCGTCATCCATGATGCGGTGTTTGGTATGTTGCCTCGCAATCCGCTGGGTCGCAAGATGTTGTCTAAACTAAAAGTATATGCAGGCGAAGCACATCAGCATGTGGCGCAGCAGCCAGAAATGTATAAAACGATTGAACAACGGGAGGAATTGTTGTGACAGTGAAACGTACTCCACATTTGGGTCGAGCAATTGGTCGACGCAAAAGTGCTGTGGCAAGTGTGATCTTGCAACCAGGTCATGGTGAATTTTATGTGAATCAAAAGCCTGTAGATGAATATTTCAGCTCTCAGACGGCGAGCATTGTGGCGCGTCAGCCTTTGGTGGCAGCGGATTTACTCGATAAATTCACTGTGCGTGTGCGTGTTCGTGGTGGAGGTGTTGGGGGTCAGGCTGGTGCGGTGCGTCATGCCTTGTCGCGTGCACTGGTAGTGTACGATGAAGCCAATGCACCCACCAATGAAGCCGGTGAAGTGGAAGGGGCGCTGGGCTTGAAGAAAGTCTTACGGAAAAAGGGGTATTTAACCCGTGATAGCCGTGAAGTAGAGCGTAAAAAGTTTGGCTTGAGAAAAGCGCGTCGTCGTCGTCAATTCTCTAAGCGTTAATGAATATCACCATGGATCGCGATTTTTTTCTTTATGCATGATCATGACCAGGCACGTAGCTCAGTGGTAGAGCACCACCTTGACA
>CAYGKN010000100.1:0-3383 GCA_964350565.1 uncultured Gammaproteobacteria bacterium | reverse complement strand
TCCACCTGTCATTCCCGCATCCACCTGTCATTCCCGCATCCACCTGTCATTCCCGCATCCACCTGTCATTCCCGCATCCACCTGTCATTCCCGTGAAAACGGGAATCTCCCCCTCTCACACAAGATCCCCGCTTTCGCGGGGATGACACGCAGGGAGGCGGGAATGACACGCAGGGAGGCGGGCTGTCAAAAGCAAGAAACAAACCGCTTGTTCCCCGACAAATCTTGATGCCCTGCAACTTCGCCAAATCCTGCTTGAGAAAGTAGTTCGATAATCGCTTCTTGCTGCGCAACACCATGCTCTAATACCAGCACACCATTCTCTTTCAAATACTGCTTAGCGTGCTGAGCAATGATTTCATAGGCTTCTAAGCCTGTAGGCCCTGACACTAGGCTGATGCGAGGCTCTGCACGCACGCCATCGTGGAGCAAATGGGGATCGGATTCGGCCAAATAGGGAGGATTAGAAACGATGACATCGAAACGTGCATCCTTCGGTATCGCCTTAAACCAACTCCCCTCATGCCAGTGCAATTCAAGTACCTTGGCATTACGCTGCGCTTGTTGAAGTGCTGCTGGACTCACATCGCTGGCATGCACTTCCCAATGGGGATGCAGGGTTTTTAAGGTGATGGCAATGGCACCCGATCCCGTCCCCAAATCCAAAACCACTTTTTTCACATCAGACTGGATATTGCTCTCAATCCACTCAATCAAACTTTCTGTATCTGGACGCGGCACCAGCACATTGGAGTTCACCGAAAATTCTAAACCATACCATTCGCATTTTCCGATCACATACGCCAAAGGCCACTGCTCTCGTGCTTTCAATAGCACCAAGAATGCTTCTTGTACGTCTGGCTCCAATAATACTTCTGGATATGCCCATAAATACGTTTGAGATTGCCCACTCGCATGACTCAATAGCCATTGGGCGTCCAGCTTAGGCGTATCACTAATCGCTTGCAGTTGAGTACAGCCCCATTCATAGGCTTGTTGATACGTCAGTTGCACAACTCGGCCAAACGTTGTGCGTGATCAGCTTCCTGCAGCGGTGTGACCAAAGGCATCAACTCTCCTTCCAGCACGGATTCTAGTTGATACAAGGTTAAACCGATGCGGTGATCGGTAATGCGATTTTGAGGATAATTATAAGTGCGGATCCGCTCAGAACGGTCGCCACTGCCCACCAATTTCTTTCTAGCCTGCGCTTGACTCTCTTGCTGAGCACGCTGTGCTTGCTGCAGCAGGCGTGATTGGAGCAATGCCATCGCTTTTGCCCGATTTTTATGTTGAGAACGCTCATCTTGGCATTCAACCACCATGCCACTGGGCAAGTGGGTGATCCGAATGGCAGAGTCCGTACGGTTCACATGCTGCCCTCCTGCACCAGATGCACGAAACGTGTCAATGCGCAATTCTTTGTTATCAATCTCAATGGCATCAATGGCATCGACTTCTGGCAACACCGCCACTGTGCAAGCAGAAGTGTGCACACGCCCCTGAGATTCTGTAACTGGGACTCGCTGGACACGATGCGCACCAGATTCGAATTTGAGCTTGCCATAAACCGATTGTCCACTGATTTTGACAATCACTTCTTTAAATCCCCCCATATCCGCTTCACTTTGACTAATCGGCTCCACCGACCAGCCTTGGATTTCGGCAAAGCGCAAATACATGCGATGCAAATCACCAACAAAAATGGCGGCTTCATCTCCGCCTGTTCCTGCACGGATTTCTAAAAATACATCTCTACCATCATGGGGATCGGAAGGAATCAATAAATACTGCAATCGAGATTCCACACTCTCCAATTTTTTCTCTAAGACGACTCGTTCTTGCTCAGCCAATGCCACCCATTCCGGATCGCCTTCTATCTCAATCAATTCTTGCAATTGCTGCTTCAAAGATTTTTGCTGAGAAAAAGTCTCCACCAAAGGACTCAACTCGCCATACTCTTTCGACAAGCGTTGATATTTTTCCCTATCGTTGTTCACCTCTTCTTGGGAAAGCAACAGAGAAAGCTCTTCATGGCGATGCAGAAGAGACTCTAGTCTGGAAACTAGCGCTGGAAGCATAACAAGGCCCTTAATGGGGGCAATTTAAGCAGAATGCAGGGCTTTAACCTTGGCATTCAAACGGCTTTTTAAGCGCGCTGCCTTATTGCGATGAATAATGGCTTTACTGGCCATGCGATCGATAATGGGCTTGGCACTGGCATAAGCCGCACTGGAAGCATCGTAACTACCCGTATCTAGCGCACGCAATACTTTGCGCACTGCAGTGCGCAACATAGAACGCATGGAAAAATTACGAGTGCGTCGAACCACTGCCTGACGGGCACGCTTTCTGGCTTGTTTAGAATTGGCCATGTCTGTCTCCTAAAAAATCATCAACACGATGCGGCTATTATCTCGAGTGAGAGAGGCAATGTCAAGGTGGGTTAAAGGCTACTCTCATCGAAAGCTTGACGAACCCCTTTCGATTTCTCAGCAGAATAATAGGTAGAAAACCCCATGAACAACACTAAAGCCAGCACCCCAACACCCAACAAGTGCAAGGCCCAACTCGGTAAGGCATGCTTGGCAAAACAAAAAGCTGCTAAGCCAGCACCAAACGCCACTGCCCCAAACCCTAAAAGTTCGCCATAGTACTGAGGCTCAATATCATCACAACCCACTGTCTGACTACGTTGACTTTTTCTCGATTTACTCTCATTGAGCGTCAATATCCCAAATCCAATACTCACCACACTGAGCGCAGCACCCATCAGATAAAAAGCAAAGCTGGGAAGAGCACTTTCTGCAAAACAGAACACCGCCAACCCCAAACCTAAGCCGCACAACAAGATCTCACCCCAGTGGGATTGCATATCTTTAATACTGAGTGTCACAAAAACAGCTAAAACTAAATACTGTACCCTTTTTAACATTATTTTCACCAAAATGCAAATGTAAATTTCTTGTGTTTTATTTTATTGATAAATCAACAGCTTTTCTAGGTTTTGTATAGACCCCCGCTTTCGCGGGGGTGACATGGGGCGCAGGGGTGACATGGGACGCTTAAAAATCCATCACCCCTCACCCTTCTCCCCTAAGGGACGTTTCTGCAACGCTCTTCGTTGCACGATAGTCACGATAGGCCCTGAAAGGCTATAGGCAAAAAAGCCCAATGCTAGGGACAAAATCGGGTCCAATGCCACAGCAGAAATCAACAAAATTGCCAATAAGAGATGCAAAAATACGGCATGGCGAGGCAAATTGGTGAATGATTTAAAGCTGTAATAGCGAAAATGACTGACCATCATGAATGCCAAATACAACAGCAAAAACAATAATAAAGGTCGCCACTGCCCCTGCGGAATGCCCATGGCCTCCCCC
>CAYGKN010000099.1:0-3384 GCA_964350565.1 uncultured Gammaproteobacteria bacterium | reverse complement strand
GTGGTGGTCGGTGGTTCGATCCCACTCGTGCCTACCAATTTTTGTTTCCCTTCATGAGTGTGGTGATGGAGCAACTGGATCAAGATGTCGAAGTTATTCGGCATTCCACAGCACATTTATTGGCTCACGCGGTTAAGCGTTTGTATCCAAAAGCGCAGGTGACCATCGGTCCTGTTATTGAGCATGGTTTTTACTACGATTTTGCTTATGATCCTGGTTTTCATGAAGAAGATTTAGTGCGTATTGAAGAAATGATGCGCCAAATCATCAAAGAGGCCTTGCCTATTGAGCGTCAAGCTATGACCCGTGATGAAGCCTTAGCCTATTTTAAAGGCCTTGGTGAGCATTACAAGGTAGAAATTATTGAAAGCATCCCTGCAGATGAAACGTTAAATATTTATGTGCAAGGAGATTTTGCTGATTTGTGTCGTGGTCCTCATGTCAGCAATACCAAAGTATTGGGGGCATTTGCTCTGACAAAGTTGGCAGGTGCTTATTGGAGGGGGGATTCTAATCGTGATATGTTATCTCGTATTTACGGGGTGGCTTTTCAAAATCCCAAAGCGTTGCGCAGCCACTTGGCCTTTTTAGAAGAGGCCAAGAAGCGTGATCATCGGCGTTTATCAAAATTAATGCATTTGTTTCACATTGAAGAAGCTTCTCCAGGGATGGTGTTCTGGCATCCCCAAGGTTGGACGATGTATCAAGAAATTCAATCGTATTTGCGAGCAGTGTTGCGAGCGGAAGGATACCGAGAGGTGAATACCCCCGTGATGGCCAGTCGACATTTGTGGGAGGCCTCTGGTCACTGGGAGAAGTTTCATGCCCACATGTTTTTATCGGAATCTGAAGGGCGGGAGTATGCTGTCAAGCCAATGAATTGTCCTTGCCATGTGCAAATTTTTAAGCAGGGGCTCAAAAGTTATCGAGATTTGCCTTGGCGTTTATCGGAATTTGGCAGTTGTCATCGCAATGAGCCTTCAGGGACCTTACAAGGATTGATGCGTGTTCGGGCATTCACTCAAGATGATGCGCATATTTTTTGTACTCAAGAACAATTGTCCGAAGAAGTCTCACAGTTTATTGCTCTGCTTTATCGGGTTTATGCGGACTTTGGTTTTAGTGCAGTGTTGGTGAAACTCTCTACGCGCCCTGAAGTTCGAGTGGGAGATGATGCCACTTGGAACAAAGCAGAAGATGCTCTCTCCCGTGCATTAGAGCAGGCAGGCATAGCATTTGAGTACCAACCAGGAGAGGGGGCGTTTTATGGGCCCAAAATTGAGTTTTCTTTGAAAGATTGTTTGGGGCGCGTGTGGCAATGTGGGACCATTCAAGTGGATTTCTTTATGCCCGAGCGTTTGGGTGCGAGTTATGTGGCTTCTGATGGTGAAAAATTAGTTCCTGTGATGTTGCACCGGGCTATTTTGGGTTCTTTAGAGCGTTTTATGGGGATTTTGATCGAGCATTATGCTGGTGTGTTGCCTTTATGGTTGGCTCCCACTCAAGTGGTCATTTGTAATATCACCGATGCACAAAAAGACTTTGTTGAACATGTCGTGCAAAAGGCCAGTGCTCAAGGTTTACGTGTCGTGGCCGATCGACGAAATGAGAAGATTAATTTAAAAGTACGAGAGCATACCTTGGCTTGTGTCCCCTATATATGGGTGGTTGGAGAAAGAGAGCAATCCTCAAACGCTGTGGCCATTCGTGAGAAATCCGGCAAACAGTGCGGAGTATTGGAAGTAGATGTTGCGATTAACCTGCTTGTAGAAGCAGTGGTCACGAAACGTCATCGATTATTTAAAGAGGAGACTAACGATTAACGACAAATTGAATGATAAAAATATTCGTATTAATCAAATGATTGGTGCGCCTAAAGTGCGCTTGATCTTAGATAATGGCGATCAAAAAGGGGTAGTGACTCGACAAGAAGCATTAGAATTGGCGAGAAAAGCCGGTCTAGATTTGGTGGAAGTTTCTCCCAATGTTTCACCTCCAGTGTGTAAAATACTGAATTTTGGTAAGTATCGCTACGAGATGAGCAAAAAGATGGCGCAATCCAAAAAAAATCAACATCGTCAGAAGGTTAAAGAGATCAAGTTGCGAGTGGGAACAGGCGCTGCAGATTTAGAAGTCAAGTTGAAAAATGTATTGCGTTTTCTAGAGGACGGTGATAGAGTAAAGCTTTCATTACGGTTTAGGGGTCGAGAGGTTCAGCATCAGCATTTAGGGCTTGAATTGATGAATAAAATTGAAGCGCAATTTGAAGATGTTGCTCAAGTCGAGCAGCGGCCAAAATTAGAAGACAGGCAGATGATCATGGTGTTTGCCCCTAAAAAGAAGAATTGATTGGAGGTATTGTGTCCAAGTTAAAGACCCACAGTGGTGCTAAGAAGCGTTTTTTGAAAGAAGGCCGTAAGTATCGTCGTGCTTTTAGAAATCATATTTTAACGAAGAAATCTACATCGCGTAAGCGTCGTCTGCGTGCTATGGGACGTGTTCATCACGCCAATGCGCAGCTGGTTGCCCGCATGTTAAAGCGTAAAGGGGGATAATCATGGCAAGAGTAAAACGTGGCGTGATTGCAAGACGTCGTCATAAAAAGATTTTAAAGCAGGCCAGAGGCTATTATGGAGCCAGGAGCCGCGTGTTTCGCGTGGCCAAACAGGCTGTCATCAAAGCAGGTCAGTATGCTTTTCGAGATCGCCGTCGACGTAAGCGTGAATTTCGTGCGCTCTGGGTCGTTCGTATTAATGCCGGTGTACGTTCACATGGGTTAACGTACAGCCGTTTTATGGAAGGTTTGTTGGCAGCTGATGTGAAGCTCGATCGCAAGGTATTGGCAGATTTGGCGGTGCACGACAAGGAGGCTTTTGCTCAATTGGTTGAAGTGGCCAAAAAAGCCCTAGAACAAAAGGCTGCTTAAAAATTTAGCATTTGATTTTTGAGCCAAGTTGTACCATCATTGAAGGAACTTCAAGAACAGAGGATTTTTATGGGAGCATTAAGTAAAGCTGAAATCGCTGCCTATTTGGAGCGTCGTCATGGCTTAGAGAAAAAGAAATCGGCTGAGTATGTCGAATCTTTTTTCCAGCTTCAAAAAGAGGCCTTGATTTCTGGTGAGTCTGTGCGCAACTCTGGCTTTGGAAATTACGATTTACGGGACAAAGCAGAGCGCCCCGGTAGAAATCCTAAAACTCGAGAGTTGGTTCCTGTCTCTGCACGTCGTGTGGTTACTTTTCACACAGGTCAGAAGTTGAAAACCCGCTTGATGGAAGCGGCGCAGACGAAAGAACGCGGATAATTGTCCTTTGTCATTCCTGCGCGCACTTTGTCATTCCTGCGCGCACTTTGTCATTCCTGCGCGCACTTTGTCATTCCTGC
>CAYGKN010000098.1:0-3460 GCA_964350565.1 uncultured Gammaproteobacteria bacterium | reverse complement strand
GCCCAAGTCAATAGCAGAGCTGAGGTAAGCGAAGTGCGATAGAAGGTTATTGAGGAGATAAGGCGATCAGTGGATTTGTTTTTAGTTTTTAGTGTGGACTCCCCGATTTTTTTGTCCAAAGGTCCCCCTCCCGCTTTGCGCACGGCAAGGGGGATCCTTCGAGCAGCTGCAATAAAGGCGGGGAAGATTCCCGCTTTCGCGGGAATGACAATGGGGTTGCGGGAATGACAATGGGGTTGCGGGAATGAGATAGCTATTGCATTGTCCTCTCGATTAGGTTATAGTCAGCTGAATGTGTGGGGTTTTACCCAAAAAAGTGTTGAAATTGGTTGACAGGCGCGAGAAGTCTGTTAGAATTTCTAGTCTTTGAAGTTAAGAAATAGAAGGGTGTTATGGCAACGGCAAATCAATTGGTAGAAAGTCCTCGTCGTCGAAAGCGAGAGAAGTCTGCGGTGCCTGCGCTGAAAGGGCGTCCTCAGTGTCGTGGTGTGTGTACACGTGTGTATACGACGACACCGAAGAAGCCAAATTCAGCCATGCGTAAAGTCGCTCGTGTGCGTTTGACTACGGGTGCGGAAGTGATCGCTTATATTGGTGGTGAAGGGCACAATTTACAAGAACACTCTGTGGTCTTGGTGCGTGGGGGTCGTGTAAAAGATTTACCTGGTGTGCGCTATCATGTCGTTCGTGGTTCTTTGGACACCTCCGGGGTGGCGAATCGCCGTCGTGGTCGTTCTAAATATGGGGCTAAGCGTCCCAAAGATGGGAAATAATTCGAGGATAATTTATGTCAAGACGAAGAAGAAGTGCAAAGCGCGAGATCCTAGCCGATCCTAAATACCATAGTGAATTGGTGGCGAAATTTGTGAATGTGGTCATGAAAAGTGGAAAGAAATCCATTGCACAAGGCATCATTTATGCCGCCTTTGAGCTAGTGCTTCAAAAGGTCAATAAATCTTCTGCTCCAGAAGGCACAGATTCTGCAGTGGCTGAAGAACGCATGGTGAAATTGTTTGATGCCATTCTTGATAAAGTGCGTCCTTCTGTAGAGGTGCGTTCTCGTCGTATCGGTGGTGCCACTTACCAAATTCCAGTAGAAATTCCTTTGAGTCGCCGAACCACCTTAGCGATGCGCTGGATTATCGAAGCCGCTAAAAAGCGCAGTGAAAAAGGCATGGTGAAACGCTTGGCTGGAGAATTGTTAGATATTTTGGAAGGTCGTGGTTACGCGATTAAAAAACTAGAAGATACGATTAAAATGGCGAAGGCAAACCAAGCCTTTGCTCACTTGAGAATAAGTTAAGAGGTTTTTGTGGTTAGAGAAACGCCGATTGAACGGTATCGCAATATTGGCATCATGGCCCACATCGATGCAGGGAAAACCACCACAACAGAACGTATTTTGTTCTATACCGGAATTTCTCATAAATTGGGAGAAGTGCATAGCGGTACTGCTGTGATGGATTGGATGGATCAAGAACGTGAACGTGGGATCACCATTCAATCTGCTGCGACCACCGCCTACTGGTATGGGATGGCCCAACAGTTTCCGTCTCATCGCATTAACATCATTGATACCCCAGGACATGTGGATTTTACCATCGAGGTCGAACGCTCTTTGCGCGTATTGGATGGTGCAGTGGCAGTGTTTTGTGCGGTTGGTGGTGTAGAGCCTCAATCAGAAACGGTGTGGCGTCAAGCGAATAAATACGAAGTGCCTCGAATGGCTTTTGTGAATAAAATGGATAGAGTGGGTGCGGATTTTCTTAGAGTATTGGGACAGATAAAAGATCGCCTGGGCGCGAATCCTATCGCCATCCAATTGCCCATTGGTGCTGAAGATCAGTTCAAAGGCGTCATCGATTTGGTGAAGATGAAAGCCATTTATTGGAATGATAAAGATCATGGTACCACCTTCGTAGAAGAAGATATTCCTGCAGAGCTTGCAAAATTGGCAGCTGAATACCGTGAAAAATTGTTAGAGACCGTCGCAGAAAGTGATGAAACTTTGATGGAAGCGTATTTGGGAGGTGAAGCCATTTCAGAAGACGCCCTTCGTCAGGGGTTACGCAAACGTACATTAGCGAATGAAATCGTTCCTGTGCTTTGTGGGAGTGCCTTTAAAAATAAAGGTGTTCAAGCATTACTCGATGCGGTGATTTATTACATGCCTTCTCCCACGGAAGTACCCCCCATTCAAGGGGAGTCTGAAGATGGGGAAGTCGTCTCTCGCCGTGCGGGCGATGAAGAGCCTTTTTCAGCGCTTTCATTCAAGATTATGACCGATCCCTTTGTGGGAACGCTCACCTTCATGCGGGTGTATTCTGGTGTGCTGAAAGCTGGAGATAGTATCTATAATTCTGTCAAAGGCAAGCGCGAGCGCATTGGACGTTTGCTGCAAATGCACTCCAACTCTCGTCAAGAAATCAAAGAAGTACGTGCAGGAGATATTGCTGCTGCCGTGGGTTTAAAAACAGCCACCACTGGGGATACCTTGTGTAGTGAAAATGCCATTGTGACCCTAGAGCGTATGGAATTCCCAGAGCCGGTGATTTCTGTGGCAGTAGAACCTAAAACCAAAGCAGATCAAGAAAAAATGGGTATTGCCCTGAATAAATTGGCTCAAGAAGATCCTTCTTTTCGTGTGCGCAGTGATGAAGAATCAGGTCAAACTATTATTTCTGGAATGGGTGAGTTGCACTTGGAGATTATTGTCGATCGCATGAAACGTGAGTTTAATGTTGATGCCCAAGTGGGTAAACCTCAGGTGGCTTATCGTGAAACCATTCGTCAGTCCGTTGAACAAGAAGGTAAATTTGTTCGTCAGAGTGGTGGTCGTGGTCAGTATGGTCATGTGTGGATTCGTCTAGCCCCTCAAGAAGCTGGAGAAGGTATTGCCTTTGAAAACGCCATTGTCGGTGGTGTGATTCCCAGAGAATATATCCCCGCCGTAGAAAAAGGGGTGCGTGAACAGTTAGAAAATGGTGTGATTGCTGGATATCCGGTTGTGGATGTTAAAGTGACCCTGTATGATGGCTCTTATCACGATGTGGATTCGAGTGAAATCGCCTTTAAGGTGGCCGGCTCTATGGCAGTGAAGTCAGGGGCGCAGAAAGCCAAAGCAGTATTGCTTGAACCTATCATGAAAGTGGAAGTAGTCACACCAGAAGATTATATGGGTGATGTCATGGGCGATCTCAATCGTCGTCGTGGTATTGTTCAGGGGATGGATGATGGTCCATCCGGTAAGATCATTCGGGCAGAAGTACCTTTGTCTGAGATGTTTGGTTATGCCACTGATTTGCGATCCGCAACTCAGGGGCGTGCTACTTATTCCATGGAGTTTTCTCGTTATCAAGAAGCTCCAAAGAGTGTGGCAGAATCTGTGATTGAAGAGCGTTAATTAAAGGGGGGATAGACATGGTAGAGAAATTTGAGCGAACGAAACCGCACGTTAATA
>CAYGKN010000097.1:0-3582 GCA_964350565.1 uncultured Gammaproteobacteria bacterium | reverse complement strand
GTTCCCGCGTTCCCTGTCATTCCCGCGAAGGCGGGAATCTTTCTTGGTCAGGTAACACCCCCGCATCCGCGGGGGTGACAAGTGTTTGTCGTTCCCGCGTTCCCTGTCGTTCCCGCGAAAGCGGGAATCTTTCTTGGTCAGGTAAGACCCCCGCATCCGCGGGGGTGACAAGTGGAGTGAGGGTGACAAGTGGAGTGAGGGTGACACCGTAACATGATCGTTAAACTCCGTCACATTCTCATTCCTCTAACGGTACTCAGCCTATTACTGAGCTTAAGCCACTGGCAATGGCGACGTTACCAGGAGAAAAAGGTACTAGAACACACACTAGCCGAGCACCACATCGAGCATATTCAAGCAGTTTGGCCGAAGGCACCCATTGAAGGAATGAGACTTTCTGGAAAAGCGCGCATGGAGACTTCAAAAGCGGTATTGCTGGCGAATCAGTGGCATCAGCATCACTTGGGCGTGCAGGTGTTGGTGCCGCTTTGTCTGTCGAATCATTGTGTGTGGTTGGAGGTGGGTTGGAGCAGACAACCCGAGCAGTTATTAAAGTCATTACCGACGGGGCTGGTGCATTGGCAGGCTCAAGTGCATTATCCAAAACCAGTCCTACTGCTGCAAGCCGATGCTTGGCAGCAAGGTCGTGTTGCGGGTTATCCAGTGGTTGAGACTTTCGATTTGCCTCGACTCTCGCTTTTGCACCCTACTGTAGAGGGCTCCTATACGTTACGTCTAGATAAAAATATGCCATTTGGGGGCGTGCGAGAGTGGGTATGGACGAGTTTGCCTAGCTCTAGGCACTTGGGTTACAGCATACAATGGTTACTGCTGTCCGCGGTTTTTTTATTGGCTTATGTGTTTTTTTGGTAGTGTCCCATTCTTTCTGTAAAAAGAGATTTGCCTGATGGGTGCAAGTCATGGTTTAATTTCCAGGAAAATAAAAAATAGGAGGTAAACCGTGACTTACGACAACAATGATACTCTATTACCGGTTATTTCGAAACTATTAATAGAACAAGGTGGAGATGGGCTTCGTGAAGCCTTGGAAACATTATACAATGCGGTAACTTACTGAGCCTCGAGGGCGTGATGCTCTATGAGGCTTCTTTGTCCCCATATGACTCATTAACCCTGTTTGACCCCAACTTTCTTCGCGATGTTGCTATTTCTGCTCAATACGTTACGATCCTTCCTGTAGGCTTCAAGGCCTAGTGGCAACCTGGAGATTAGACCTGCTTTTACAGAACAAATGAACCTCTATCCAAATTTTCTACCTTACCTCTATAAGATAATTGATTTTTAACAATTGCTAGACATTCTCCAAATATTTTTTGTTTTTCTGTGTGGCGATAAGCACATAGTCCAATAATTCCTAGGAGCGAAAAAACGCTAAATAGACCCACTATTAAGGTGAGGTAATTTGCCACATGATGGTTTGTCTGTGTAATAGATGCTACAAAATCCAGCATAGATTTTTTTACAGCTTCACTAAACAGAAGCAATGCGATGGCACTAGTCGCAAGACCTGAGAAGATGCTGATGGCTAAAGCCTGTTTTTTTGTGCCTCTATGTATGTAGTCCTTTTCAAGTCGCTTACCAAGCTCTGTATAGAAGCTGTCAAAATCCTTGTGCTTTATTTTTTTTTCCTGTGCTTTCTTAAGGAGTTTAAGCAGTTTGTTCGGATCCTCGTATACTGTATCGATGCGAGGCTGGAGATTATCGTCCAAACGATTAAGATTTTCTTGAGAGTTTCTAAATATAGATTTAACTTTTTCTTCATCCTCAAGAATTGCATTGAAAGTTTCTGGATGGTTAAATGCTGTTTTAAGGGCATATTTACCGGTTAACAATGTTTTGAAATATGAAGGATGAATAGCATTACGCATGATTCGATCCAAAATTTCTGGATTCTTCGATGCTGCTTTTAAAGCATTTTCAGATAATAACAATTGTTTGAAAGCTGAGGAATATAATGAGGGGGTAATTTCTGAATTTTGTTCTGTTGAATTTGTAACTGGGACTAAAATCTTTTCTACCAAATTATTTTTTTCAAAAAATTTTATCGACAAATCTTCAAATTCAAATATAGCCCAGCATTCTCTGTATTTTAGAAACAAATCAAAATAATTTTCTACAAATGAAAAAGAATTTTTATGAGATAGTAAGCTGATCAATACGTAACCCTCTCCGCATTTTACTATTTCTCGAATACAACGTGAATTGTTGATTAATGAATCGAAGAAGTTTTGATTGTCGAGTAGTTCGTGGAAACTCGTTTTATGACTCATAAGATAAAACAAGGCGCTGTGAAAAAAATCGCGATATTGAATTCCGGTAGGGCCCGTACCTTGTTCGCCGGTTATTTTTTTTGCCCCCTCTAAGGTGATTATTTTTCCACTCTCCTTTGTAATTTTATGGCATTGAGTGGGTAGGAGTAAGAGATAAGGCGCATTTGAATGATTGAAAAAAGCTCGAAGAGGTATTTCTCTGTGCAACAACATTTTAAAATCATTCTCTGTATTTATCAGTAGCCATAAAGCCTCTCCGTTTTCGAGAAGGATGGAAAAATGATTTTCAATTAAACTAATTTTTTGATTTTCAGAGAAAAGTTCGATAATTTTCGGGAATCTTTTTAGCATTATTGAAAGAATTTTTTCATGATTTAAAATTGCTTCGTTGTTTTTGAGAAATTCATTCAAATTG
Organism: uncultured Gammaproteobacteria bacterium; assembly: GCA_964350565.1. GTDB lineage: Bacteria > Pseudomonadota > Gammaproteobacteria > CAYGKN01 > CAYGKN01 > CAYGKN01. The sequence continues at coordinate 876 of CAYGKN010000097.1, read as the reverse complement.
TCTAATATGTTTTTTTCGATTTGAGGGGTTTTTTTCCCACCTGCTTCAAGAGATTCCAATGCTTTGAGGATTAGATAACTTTTACGGTCAGCGTCCTTTTCATCTTGGAGTTGATTCCAGAAATTCTCATCCTGAAGTTTGATTTGCATTTCGTTTTTTGCGAGGTGTCCATAAATGCTACCTAAAAACAGATAGAGTAATTGATTATTCATGAGCAGTTGATTGGCGAGTATTTCTGATTTGAAAATCATCCATAGGCTTTTATTTGAGAATCCCTGAAACCATTCTTTGTTATTGAAATCCAAAAAACTTTCGTGGGATAATACATCGAGAAGTATAGGTGCCATGAACCCTTGCTTTTCGAGTAACTGTTCACATGCCTGCTCCATGTCTAGATAAGCATTTTCCTGTAACCGGGGAACCTGTTGATAGTGCCCCTTTAATTCATATGTGGGTAATAGGGGAATAATATCTGAGGGTATTTCTGATTTTTCGCCCGCGCATATCTCCCAGTCATCTTGGAAATATCTTAAAGCAGTTTCATTGTCAGGGGATGAGGCTTGTTCTTCATTATCAAGGGATGAGGCTCGTTCTTCCTCATCCAACCCTTCTTTTTCTTGATAATTCATTGTGCACCTATTGATTATATTCTCTGTAAGCATAACCAATCGCTGCACAAAAATCCATCATTTTTGGTTAATCCTTAACTTCCTAAAATCTGATACGTAACACACCCATTATTTTCAATGACCCCATCTTTTTTCATATTTTCCATCATTTTTTTGTTGATTTTCATTACGTTCCAGACAGTTATGGTGAGATATTTGCCCTGGCGGGGGTCGGTGTTCGGGGCGGGGCCGCAGTAAGAAAGGGGGG
>CAYGKN010000096.1:0-3670 GCA_964350565.1 uncultured Gammaproteobacteria bacterium | reverse complement strand
TTTTCTAAGTTTTTTTCAACTTTTTTGTAACAACGCAGCGTTACCGAAAGGACACAATGAACTACGAGAGTGTTTAATGTCAGTGCAAGCTACCATACTACTGAATCAAGCCAATCAAGAACGCTATTTAATGCCACTTCCGTTGGAACCCTTGGCGAAAAATATTTATCGGGTATTAGGGGTCAAGCCTCCGCATGCCATCATGCGACTTTCTGCTTAAAAATTTATCAGTTGTGCTGCCTTCGTGAAAAAATAAAGTTAATTTTAATCAAATAGTTACCAAAAAAACTCTCGAACTCAGGAGCTCGGACAGACGCTCCAAAGCTACATCCATAATGCGCTCGCCATTTATGGTCGTTAAATTTCTAAGCGAAACCTTTGGTAACTCGCTTTCTAAAAACACCCTCACCAAACTCTTAGCCACTGTCTCCTTTAAATAATTCCGCGCCGCGTCAGTCAATCGCCCTTGTTCCAGCAGAGCATTATAACCCTCTTTAACCTCCCCTGGCAATAACTGCCACGGAATCCAGCAGGGCTGTCCCATTAAAACTCCTGCACTAAGATGGTATCTAGAGTCTTATTGCAGGAGTTTTAATGGGACAGCCCTGCATGAAACAACAATTACCATTGCTTAATGGTAATTGTTGACTTATAATAACACTAGATAGTGGTGCTTTTGAGGCTGAGAGGTAAATTGATTGTCATATCAAAGAATTAGCGAGATCTCTAGTGACTTAATTTCAGAGTCTGCTCATTACACCTATGTCCGAAAAGCTCTTTTTGATGCTCTTGAGCCCATTAGCAAAAATATTACGCTATTAAAAGGCGCACGAGGAATTGGTAAGTCTACGCTTTTACAGCAATTTTTACTGAGTAAGCATCAAAATGGCTCTAGAGTATTATATTTATCTGCAGATAGCACATTATTAGAAGCGACATTAGCAGAGTTCGCATATGAATATCACAAGCGTGGCGGAGAATATTTAGCCATTGATGAAATACATAAATATAAAAATTGGCAATCAGAAATTAAAACCATCTTGGATGCTTTTCCCAAACTTAAATTGATTGGCTCCGGATCTTCCTCGCTCAACTTAGATTATGCCTCTTCAGATTTAAGCAGACGACACATCATGCTGCATGCCAAGGGGTTAAGTTTTAGAGAGTATGTCAATAAAAATCACCAGGTAAATTTGGAGAGATACTCATTGAAAACCATATTGCATGATACGGAAGAAATGGCATTGATGATTTCCAAAACCTTCAGAGATCGTCAATTAGATTTACTAGAAATTTTCAAACGGTATTTGCGCGAGGGTTACTTTTTAACTAGAGATAATTATCCCACAGAAGCGATATACTACAATAGTTTATTAAATAGTATCCATGGTATTATTGATTCTGATTTATCTTCTGTGCACAAAGATATCGACAGCATCAGTAGGCAAAAAATAAAAATGTTATTAAAACACATTGCCACTCAATGTCCATTTACGCCAAACATATCACAACTATCAAGAAATTTAAGCATTGCAAATGATAACAGTCTGAAAAAATATTTATATTATTTGAGTGAAGGGGAAATACTCACGAATTTATATGCGACGAATAAATCTCATAAAGATTTTCAGAAGCCACAAAAAATTTTTTTAAACAATACCAATTTTGCCTTTGCCTATTCTACACCACCTTTGGTGGGAACCATTCGGGAAACTTTTGTGGCCAATTGTTTACAGCACACGGGGGCACTAACAGCGCCAACAACAGGTGATTTTTGCTTAGATCATCGATACACCTTTGAGGTGGGCGGCAGAAGTAAAAATAAACGCCAGATTAAATCAGTCAAAAATAGCTATCTTCTTGTGGATGATATCATGTCCGTAGAGCATGGACAGGTTCCTTTGTGGTTGCTGGGTTTTTTGTGGTAGAGTCTATTCAAACTACAAAAGCACATTTGCCAAACCACCAATTGCACATTGTCCAAGGTTATGTTTAAATGAATGCTTCAGTGGTGGCTTGTCGGCTATCTCGTGGTGCGTCTTGGGTGAACCCCGTCAGGCCCGGAAGGGAGCAGCGGTAGCCTTGGGCGTAGGCACAGAGAATGGCTGCCAGGCTACCGCCCATGCAGAGGATGTATGTTTGCGACCCGGTACCGACCTCAACATTTTGATGATTTTATTGGCCAAGCTCACTTCGTGCCTGCGCTGAGATCAAGCCTGAGCGAACAACACATTCATCCTGCCTATTTATTCTATGGCCCACGCGGATGCGGTAAAACCACCCTCGCGCGATTGGTAGCCAAATCTTTATTGTGTGAAAAGGGCATTAGTGACCAACCCTGCCAATCTTGTAACACCTGCCTGTCCATTGAGCAACAAACATGTCCAGATTGTCTAGAACTCGATGCAGCATCCAATACCAAAGTAGAACAAATTCGCGAGTTACTCAGCGACACCCAATATCAACCCCAAATGGCACGCTTTCGGATCTATATCATTGACGAAGTGCATATGCTTTCTGCGCACAGTTTTAATGCCTTACTCAAAACGCTCGAAGAGCCCCCAGAACATGTAAAGTTTATCTTGGCCACAACAGAGCGCTCCAAAATCCCCATCACCGTACGCTCTCGTACTCTCCCTTTTCGTTTGCAATTACTCAACCTCGATGCATTGACCCAACGCCTTGCTCACATCTCCAAGCAAGAACACATTGATGCAACACCCCAAATCTTTGCAGAAATTGCACGTGCTGCAGAAGGCAGCCTCAGGGATGCCATTACCCTCTTTGAGCAAGCCACCAGCCTGGGCAATCCCATTCCTCTAGACAGACTCAGAGCACTACTCGGCCAACCTCAGCAAGAGATCCTCATGACGTTGGCCAAGCAATTGATTCATCACGATGCCTCTGAAGTGGCTAAAACTCTCCTCGCCATTGAGGCACAAGGAGTCGATTATCATCAAGTGATACAAGCCTGGCAAACCCTGCTTATTGAGCTGGCCAGAGTGCAACAACAAGAAGCTCTACGAGACACCCAACTCACCTTTCCCTTGCACCAACTCCAACCCTTAGCCGCCCTGATCCCCGCCCCACTCTTGCAACTCTGGTATGACTTTTCTCTTAAAGGCTCAAAAGACTTACCCTATGCACCTACCCCTGCCATGGGATTTGAAATGCTCATCCTTCGTATTCTCGCCTTCCATCCCCAAGGACTTCCCACCTCCACACCAAGCGCCACTCCTTCTGGACCCACACTTTCACCAGAATTGCTCACCAATACCGAAATCCAACGCATCCAAAAATTTCTGAATGTCCGTATTCACGCCACTGGAGCCCTCGATGAATCTGATCGCTGATGACATTACCCATCCACATCATATCCTGCGCTACAACCCTCCCATCATCACATTGTTCAACCAACAACAACTGCACACCACTCACTGGCTAGGAAGCCAACTGACTCCCACACCAACATCAATTGCCTCGGCAAGTGAGTTGACTTGGGATATTCTTTCCTCTCTCACCGCTTGCGACAGGACTTGTCACCCCCCCGCTTTCGCAAGGGCAGGCTCCGCTGAAAGCGGGGGTCTAGCCTTCGACAGGGAAGATTCCCGCGTACGCGGGAATGACAAGGATGGGCGCGGGAATGACAAGGATGGGCGCGGGAATGACA
>CAYGKN010000095.1:0-3710 GCA_964350565.1 uncultured Gammaproteobacteria bacterium | reverse complement strand
CACCCCCGCGTACGCGGGGGTCTTACTTGACCAAGAGAGATTCCCGCTTTCGCGGAAATGACAGAGGAGGCTACCACCTTCGCACCTCAGGCAACAAGCAAATCCCATACGTTTCATGAACCCGATGTTGGACCAGTGCGATGAGGGCTTCCACATCACTGGCTCGTCCAGAACCACAATTCACCATAAAATTGGCATGGCGGGGGGAAATCTGTACCCCTCCCATCTGATGACCCTTCAAACCCACCGACTCGATAAGTCTGGCGGAAAAATCTCCAGGAGGATTGGTGAACACCGAGCCACAACTCGGTTGACTAATAGGCTGAGTAGCCGCTCGATGAGACAATAGTTCGCGAATGCGCTGGCGGATCTTTTGCTCATCACAAGGCACTAAGCGCAACTGCGCTTCTACAAACCATTCCTCCGGATGCATGGGACGTACATGTCGATACCCAATCTCATAATCTTTGGGGGTGCGTGTGTGTAACTGTCCCTTGACATCAATCGTTGTCACCTGAGCCACAAAAGGCCAAATTTCTTGACCAAATGCGCCGGCATTCATGGCCAAAGCCCCTCCGATGGTCCCCGGTATACCGGCTAAAAAACTCACATCTCCCAATCCCTGCTTTAAACAATATTTTCCCACCTTGGCACAACTGGCCCCTGCCCCTACGGTCACCAAATCCCCTTCGAGCTGCATCTGATCGAGACGCTGGTGCGTATGAATCACCACACCCTCTACCCCCTCATCCGGGATCAATACATTACTTCCCAATCCTAACCACCGTACCGGCAACGCTGCACTCGATAAAAAAGTTGATAAATCTTCTAGATCTGCGGGCCAATACGCGTAAGCAGCCTCTCCCCCAATGCGCCAAGAGGTATAAGGCGCCAAATGCTCTTTTTCAATTAACTGACCGCGCATACCGATTGATATTGTTGCCAGAAACGCTGCGCCATGCCTCCTACGCTTCCCGCACCCATAAAAATTAATACCTCATTCTCAGCAACCTGTGTCTGAACACCTGCTAACAATGCACTCTCACCCGATAACAGTTCACAGGACACTCCATCGGCCAGTAAAGCTTCTCTTAAATCCTCACTGCTGGCACCCGATAACACTCCCTCACCCGCGCTATAAATTGGTAATAAGAAAATCTGATCGAATCCTCGCAATGCCGAAACAAAATCTGCAAACAATGCTTTGGTGCGTGTGTAACGATGAGGCTGAAAAATCAACAGCAATCGCTTACCCACAAAGGCTTCTCTGAGTGCGGCGAGAGAGGCTTTCACCTCACAAGGATGATGCGCATAATCATTAATCACATCCACACCACCAGCCGATAACTCTACACGACCCAAATGATGCAAACGACGATCTACTCCCTGAAAGTGCTCTAGCGCCGAACGACAGGCTTCTTGAGTAGCTCCCATGGCCTTTGCTACTGCCAGTGCCGCAATGGCATTCAACGCATTGTGCTCTCCGGGTAGTGCCAAGGTATACTCACATTCCCCCTCTCCCTCTTTCACGCGAAAATGACTGCCATACCCCTGTGCCTGATAAGACAATAATCTCCACTGCGCAGAAGAATGCTTTCCATAGGTCAATACCTCACAATCCAATTGATCAATGGATTCTCGGATCCGCGGATCATCCACACACACCACCGCCAATCCATAAAAAGGCAGGCGATCTAAAAAACGCATGAAAGTCGCTGTGAGATTATCCATATTCCCCTGATAATGTTGCATGTGATCGGCATCGATATTCGTTAAAATGCTGGCTACGGGATGAAGCGATAAAAAAGAAGCATCACTCTCACAAGCCTCTACCACACAATAAGAGCCTCTCCCCAATTGACCAAATACTTGCTGATGCCCCAAGTCTCCACCAATCACAAAGGTGGGATCCAAATTGTCCGCTTGTAACATGCTAATCAATAATCCAGTGGTGGTCGTCTTGCCATGCGTGCCAGCCACTGCCAAGCCCCTCTGCCCTCTCATGATCTCCGCTAACATCTGCGCACGAGTCAGCACCGGCAAGCCTTTCGATTTCGCAGCCACATATTCTGGATTGTCTGCAGCAATCGCCGCCGAAGCCACTACTACCTGGGCTGTCTCGATATGCTCAGCCGAATGACCCTGGAAAATCTGCATTCCCTGATCGCGAAAAGTAGATAATAACGGCGATTCATTGACATCAGAACCACTCACCATCAAACCAGATTGATGGAGCACCTGCGCAATACCTGCCATGCCAGAGCCCCCAATACCGATGCAGTGCACGCGGGAGATTCCTCGCTGCAACCAAAACTCATTCATTCAATTCCCCTCGTATCGCTTCTCGCATGGCTCGCGCATTCATCGGGATGCTGCCCCTTAGGGCTTCTCGCATCGCAGCTCTCTTCAATGGCGTCAATGCTTGCCAAGCTAAGTATAACGCATCTGGAGAAAAAGTGGAGGGATCTAGCACCACCATCCCCCCGCGTTCCTCAAAATAGCGGGCATTGGCTCTCTGATGATCATCGGCCGCATAAGGATAAGGAACAATGATGGCCACACAACCCAAACAGGCCAACTCACTCAATGTCATCGCCCCAGCACGCGCAATCACCAAATCGGCCCAAGGCAGTGCTTCCTCCACATTCACCCAAGACTCTACGCGCACCCCTTCTCTATTCCCATACGCATTACGCACCAACGCTTCTTGCTCTCGCCCACATTGATGCCACACCTGCACGCTCGGTGATAGCCGCTCCACAAACTGTGGCACCATTTCATTGAGCTGACGTGCCCCCAAACTGCCTCCCAAAACCAAAATCTTCTCAATAGAATCCGCAACACCCACCCCAGCGCTCAATGCAGATAAACCCTCTCGAAGGGGATTACCCACCCACTCACCATTCAATACACCCGGATAAGCCACCCACACCCGTTGAGCTACACGAGCAAGCAGACGATTCGCCAACCCTGCTCTGGCATTCTGCTCATGAATATGCAATGGGTAACGACACAAAAAAGCCACCAACCCCGGAGCCATACTCGAAAACCCCCCAAAACCCAACACCAAAGAGACCGATTCTCGACGGAAAAAAGACCAGACTTTCCACATCGACACACTCAAGCGATACAAGGCTTTCAAACGCGCCTTCCATCCTTTACCCTTCCACGCCACAGAAGGCAGTGCCAATAACGGGACTTTCACCCATCGGGTCGCAATGTCGTCTTGTACCGCCACCCACACTACACGAAACCCGTCTTTCTCTAAGACTTGAGACAATGCCAAGGCAGGCATCACATGGCCGCCTGTACCACCGGCAGCAATCGCTATGGTTTTACTCATGCTGCTCCCACTCAATACGCAACAATAATCCCAATACCAAACAATGCACAATCACACTGTTTCCTCCATAACTCAAAAATGGTAAGGTCAACCCCTTGGTGGGCAATAGCCCACAAGTCACCCCCATATTAATCAGTGCCTGCAACGTTAACCATAAACCCAATCCGACAGCCAAAAAGCCGGAAAAACGCTCGCCTCTCTCCATCGCCAATCGTCCAATGCGCCAAGCACGATACAGTAACCATAAAAACCCAGTCATAATCACCATGCCACCCAATACCCCAAACTCTTCCATCACAATGGCAAATAAAAAATCCGTATGCGCCTCTGGCAAATAAAATAATTTCTGTATGCTATTCCCCAACCC
>CAYGKN010000094.1:0-3711 GCA_964350565.1 uncultured Gammaproteobacteria bacterium | reverse complement strand
TTCCACATGCATCGATGCAATCCATTCTGGCAGTAATGGCCAAAACACCCGACTCTGCCAATTGATTTTGTAGTAATCCAGAGGATTTCCACCAAAACTCTTGGAATCTAGGATGGAAAACTGATGATGCCAGCCCTCTCTGGTTAAAGGAACCTGATCATAGGAATTATAATCCCAACCCAATTTATAAATGATGTGCTTAAAGTCACTGCCATTCTCATTGACAAACTGCGTGGTCTGCGACGAAGGCTGACTCCCCAACTGCAGCATCAAATGCTCCACCGTCGCCCCCAGTGTAAAACCACTCAAATCACCCAAGGGAATCCGGTAATCCACTCCCGCACCCAGTTGATTCACCCCGTAATTCTCTAAATTCACCCGCCCAGGCGTTGTCTTGCGAGAGAAAAAATGCAAACCCTGCTGAATACCATTTAATGTCCAGTAAGGATTGATATTGTCAATGCTATAGAGGCGATGCTTGAGATCTTTTTCAAAATCCAGACCAAAGTATTGCCCAGTTCCCAGAAAATCTTGCTGATGCAGATTGGCCCCAAAGGTCACACCATTGGTGCCATAGCCCGCTCGAACATTGGCAGCAGCAGAGGGCAATTCCTCTAATGTCACCATGAGATCACTGGCATCAGCATTCCCTGAAACAGGACGGACGCTCGAGTTCACATTTTTCAAATAACCCAATACCCGTAACTTTCTTAAAGATTGATCAATGGCAGTTTGATCATAGACCGAGCCTTCGTATTGACTAAAGACTTGACGCAATACTTTCTCTTGGGTCTTTCGAAATCCATAAAAATGAATAAACCGCACATAATGAATGCGCCCAGGCTCAATGAAGAAGGTCATTTTGACTGTATGCGACTTTCTTTCGATCTTCGGCAATGCTTGTACCACCACATGCGCATACCCCTTGGATTGATAAAAATGCTTCAAACGCTCTTGTGTATCGATGATCATCCTGCGAGAAAACCATCCCGGCTGCACAAAACGCAACATGCTCTCTACCTGCGCACGCGGGTAATGTAGAGGACCAGCTAGGCGCACTTGCGTTAAACGATAACGCTCACCTGCAGTAACAGGCACATGAATATCAACCCAGCGCACATGTTTTTGCTCCTGAGATTGAAGCACCACTGCCGTGGGCTCACCCACCTTAACCAGCAGATAACCCTCGTCCAAGTAAAAGATTCGCAAGGCTTCTCTCGCTTGAGAAAGGCGTTCATGAGAAAATGTATCTGAATGCGTTAAAAAACTCCACAGATGCGAGCGTTTAATCGGAAAAGCCGAGAGTAAACGCCAACGAGAAAGCACAGGAGAACCCGCAAAATGGATATCATGGATCTTGTAACGTCCCTTGGTCACTAATGTCACTCGCACAGAACGTGCCTGAGCCCCCAGGGAACTGACATGCGTCGTAACCTGCGCATTGAACTGTCCCATTTGCCTGGCCATTTGACGAAGCGCCGCAGAAAAACCCTCTAAATTTGAAGCATTCAACCTCGCCCCTTTGCGGACATTAAAACGATCTTGTAAAAGTTTAACCATTTTTTTGTCTAAATCTCGCCCCAAATCCAGCTTAATCTCACTAATCCAAGGCCTCGGTGTCACGTGAATATGAAGCACACCACCATGCACTAATTCTACCTGAACATCAGAGAATAAATGCGTAGAATAGAGCTTTTGGATCAACACCTGAGAGGATTTTTCATCCCAAGCACCCTGGTGATTCAGATGAAATTGTCGAGTAAGTGCCGCCGCCCTATCCGGAGAGACACCTGAAATTTCAACGCGATTAACCACCGCAGCGCAGATCATCGAGGACCAAAACCCTACCAAAAGAACAAAAACCATCCTGGATATTGTCAAGGGCGTTCGACTCCTTCTCGCCGCGAACCCTGTGTGCAAATTTTAACCTTAGAACGGAATATCGTTTTCAAATGCTGCAGCAGAAGAGTCCATAGGCTGAGAAAACCCTTGATCCTCACCCATAGAAGTGGATGAAGGCGCTCGATAGCCATCACTGCCGCCCTTGGAATCTAGCATTTGCATCTCAGATGCAAGAATCTCTGTGGTGTAACGAGTTTGACCCTCTTTATCAGTCCATTTACTGGTACGCAACCGACCCTCCACATAAACCTTGGAACCTTTACGCAAATACTCATTGACGATTTCAGCCAATCGACCAAAAAACACCACACGATGCCACTCAGTTTCTGTAATCGTTTCCCCCGTATTGCGATCTTTACGCTGTTCGGAGGTAGCAACACTCAATCGTGCAATGGCCAAACCATCATCTGTAAACCGGGTTTCCGGATCTCCACCTAAATTGCCAATTAACATGACCTTATTCACACCACGCGCCATAATCTACCTCTTAATGAAAGTTCTCTCTAGCTTGCCACAAAAAATGTGACAATACTACACCTACGCAAACCTGTCACCCCCGCGAAAACGGTGAGCCACCTGAGCAAAGAAGATTCCCGCTTTCGCGGGAATGACAAGCTTCGCGGGAATGACAAGCTTCGCGGGAATGAAAAAGGTAGTGAAGGTGACAACCCCCCACAGAAGACTTATAATGCCCAAAATATCGGATGGTAAAAGGCTTGAACGTTCAACTGGTGTGGTTTCGCGATGATCTGCGTATTAGCGACAACCCTGCCCTTAGCGCTGCAGCGCGCTCAGGAGAAATACTACCCATTTATATCCTAGAACCCACATCCCCTCAAGGTCTAGGGGCTGCCGCACGCTGTTGGCTAGAGCAAAGTCTCTCTGCCTTGCAAGAAACCCTGGAGGGACACCTGATTTTCTCTAGCGGAAATCCTGCTAGTATTCTGTCTCAATTGGCTAAAAACACTGGATCAAAGCACGTCTACTGGAATCGCGGTTATACCCCTTATCGACGAGCCACTGATCTCGAAGTGGAAAAACAATTGAAAAAAAATGGCATCCAAGTTCATACATTCAATGCCAGCTTATTGTGGTCACTTGATGAAGTGAAAAAACAAGATGGCACGACCTACAAAGTGTTTTCCCCTTTTTACTATAAAGGATGCCTACGCATCTCCCCTCCTAGACGACCCACAAAAGCGCCTAGCATGAAGTTTCATGCGCACCCCGCCTCTTATACACTCAAACAATTAGACCTCTCCCCAGAGAAATCCTGGGCTGAAAGCATGCTATCTCACTGGAAAATCGGCGAGAAAGCTGCCCAAGAGCGCCTTCATGATTTCCTCACGCAAGGGCTCATTGGTTATAAAGTTCAACGTGATTTTCCTGCAAAACCTCATGTCTCTCGCCTCTCTCCCCACTTGAGATTCGGAGAAATTTCCCCGAATCAAATCTGGTGGGAAGCCAAAGCAATACATGAAACCCACAACGATTTATCCCATTTTTTTTCTGAATTGGGCTGGCGGGAGTTTTCTTATTATTTGCTGTACCACTACCCCGACATCTTAGAGAAAAATTTTAATCGACAATTTGACGATTTTTCTTGGCAACATTCCCCCGCTTGGGTGGAGGCTTGGCAAAAAGGACAAACCGGTTATCCGCTGGTGGATGCTGGGATGCGTGAATTGTGGCAAACTGGTTACATGCACAACCGTGTGCGCATGATCACCGCTTCCTTTCTCACCAAAAATCTACGAGAGCAATGGAAAGTAGGGGCCCAGTCGTTTCAAGAAAGTCTCGTCGATCCAA
>CAYGKN010000093.1:0-3737 GCA_964350565.1 uncultured Gammaproteobacteria bacterium | reverse complement strand
ATACTGCTAGCATATTCTGAAATTTGTCTTTTTAACTGAAGGGACTCATTCCAAACTAGATCCACTTTACCGTGAAAAAACTCATAGCCTTTTTCACTCAAAAAGCTTCTGATGTCTTCAGAAACATTTTCTTGCAAAATCTGAACAACCGCTTCTTTCAAAACCTTCTCATCATTCCAAAGTGCATCGTGTGCAGGCAACTGATCATAGGGAGAATTTCTAAGAAAAAACAAAAAACATTCATAAGGCTTTATCTCGTGGCTCAGTGAAATAGCAGGTGTTTCTTTGGTCTCTTCCTGTTTTCGAGCCTCCTCAATCCAAGAATCAACCTCTTTGATATCTGGATATTGACTATTTCCTGTTGACTCTTCTTTTTCAAAAGTGTCAAAGCATACCTTGATTTGTTTTTGCATCAACAGAAAAAATGGATTTACCCATGCATCACGATGCTTCGTCTCAATATTAAATAACACCAGATCGTCGGATGAAGTCCTTTCTTTTGATTTGTCAGAGGAGAGTATATCGGCTCGATATAGTTCGCCATCCATCCCTTTCTTCTTTTCAGTCCCATCTTTGAGCTGTTGAGAAACAGCCTTTATTTTAGCTAATTCTTTTTTATCGCCCTCTGAAACTCTTCTCTTTAAATATTCAATAAAATCATCAAGCAGCTTTTCTGAGGCTTTCAAATCCCATGCCTTTTCGTAAGGAGGCTTGCCAAGTATCAATTGCTTTACCACTGTCATATTTATTATGTATAAATGCATTTGCAGTAACATCTGTGCATCCCTCAAGGTAATCGAGGATTTCTGTTCTGGAATGATATTAGGAGCTGCTCCTTCTAGAGAGGATCTAGACTGCGCTCCTGGCAAAGGCTCGTCTAAATCACCATGATCTGAACTTGTACTCGAGGAAAATGAAGAGCGCTGTTGACACTGAATACTGTCATAACTGAATGCAGGTACTGCCCATTTCCCATATTGCTCTCGCAGCTGTTCGTAATCCAAGAACATATTCTGAATGTTTTCATCCAGAGCACTTCGCTGAACAAGCCCAGCAGCTTTCAACTCATTCGGCAGATTATGTTGAATAAGACGAAGCTGTGCGTACAAACGCAACCCAAGATCTCTACGCCAAAAACGAAAACTTGATAGCAATCGCCAAAACCAGTTCCATGAAGACCACCAAGTGTCCTTCGGCACTTGTTTGCTATCCCACTCCGATAGCCCAACCCCATCGATGGTAAGGGTATTATCTGAGATTTTAACCCGCTCAGAAAAACGTTTTCCAAACCCCACCCAAAATAAGGACCGAGATTTTACCAACCCTAAGCTAGATAAAAGTTCGTTAAGTTTAGTAATATCAATACGCTGAGACAACGAGGGATTTTGATAACTCATGGCATTCCTCCTGCACAAATCCTCCTCGGTTATTATTCGACATTCTGCACCAACTGTCAAATTAACTAGCTGCCTACGTTAAAGAAACACAAACAAGCTATTATTAACTCAAAAAGCTCAGCCCTAAAGCCCAAACGTATTCGAGATCACTTCTTTGGTCGCCACAATATTAATGGCAAAAATACCGGCGATGATATGGGTAATCCCTTTTCCTGCACCGCCTCGGTGGGCTTGTGTGGATTGAACCATCATCATCCAGCCGCGCATAAATGAGATAACCCCAATAATTTGGACCAACCCAAACACAGCCTTCATTCCCAAACGAAAAGTCTGAGAATCATTTGTCACATAAGAGAGTGGACTTAACTGAGACTGGCCATACACGGTTTCTAAAAAGGTACTCAACGCTGTGGGAAAGAAAAGAAATACTGCAGCGGCCATTAACATCATCAGGGGACCTTTCAAGTCGGTATTGCCCCCCATCATGGTACGGATTTCCCCATACACTTTGAGCTTATAGAGCGCATTGAGCGTCAATCCCATCCCCATGACGGTCATAAATGACATCAACAAGCGCATGATGCCATTGTAACTGGTGCTAAAATTGACTAAAACATTTTCTAAAGACAGCATCTCAACCTCAGATTACAAACGATTGGGCTTTGGTAAAATCAACTGCCCTTTACTTAAAATCACCGCACTACGACCCACATCGATGTCAATCACATAACCAAAAGGTGCAATGTTATCTCCAATCCGTACCGTAAACCCCTTGCTATTTCGTTTATCTTTAAGCCAAGCACGACCAGGGATCACTGCAGTGACTTCATAAGGTGGAGGAGGCAATTTTAATACGGGCTGTGCCCCTTTGATCATGGCTTGATGCAGCTGATCGATAAGCGTTTTCTGAGACATCATCGCGGCTTTCAATGTAGCTACTTCATTGACCAAACGCTCCAATTTTGCCGATTGCTGGTTTTCTCTATCCATCATCGACTGCCACTGCTGATTCCATTGACGCTCAAAAACACCTTTTTGACTCTCTAAATCATTTAATCGATTGGTGAGCACGGTGGTTTGATGAGTGACATTGGGATGTATCGCACCTTTTTGATGATGCTTAGCTTCCCAGACCCCGATCAATTTATAACCCAAAAAGCACGCCCCTAAAATCGACAGCAATAAGAATATACGACGCACCAACTCCCCGATATTCACCGAAGAAGATTTCTCTGCAGACTGAAAAGGAGAAAGCACCTCCTCTTCTCCTCTCTCACGAGGTTGATATTCATCTTCTGTATCTTGGTTCATAAAATTACCCTTACTTTCTCAAGTCTTGTAAAAACAACACACCCATCCCCGTACCAGAGTTGACCACAATCGTGGGAGGACGATTAAACGATGGTGCTAACTGTGCGGACAAACGCTCACCCACCGTACCCAAACCAATCAATGCTTTCTCTTTCGTACTTAAAATCGGATTAGATACCACCGTATCGCCATTCTGATCTTTGGATACCGTGGACCCAGATTGAGACACCGCCTGTGCAAAACCCGAAATAAACGACGAAGCAAACAAAATTCCATAACGCTCTAAACGATGAAAGTCAGTAAAGCTCGAAAATGCCGTGCGAGCCGTATTCGGATCAACCGCCACCGTCTGAATCGCAATGCTAGAGCCCCCACCGGCTGGTGACATCCGATTAAACTCCAATAACACCTTTGCCCCTTGATTGGTCGTAGTCATTCGACCAAGTAATTTCGCCCCCTTGTGAGGCCCCACCGCCACTGTAGCCATAATGGGACCTGGCTCATCCGTATTGATAGCCGTATCCAAAACGGCATACCAAATATCCCCTGCCCGTGCGACCAAAGGTTTGCCCGCATTATCACTGCCAGCCTCATCACCTTCAGCTGCCGCACCCGCTTTTTTCTGCTGTCCTGCCACAAAATTCTGCGTGGGAGAACGCCAAGCTTCAAATAACTGATTCGCTTGCCCCTGCATCCGCTGTGCCACCTGCTGAGCTAAACGTGCCGCCTGATTCGCCGCCAATTGATGGTTCTGACGCTGACGAATTTTTTCAATCTCACTATTGCCCAAAGTTGCTGCATCTAAAGGTAAACGTGCCAAAGCATCTTGAACGCCTCCAGCGACACCTGTCGCGTTCGCACCTGTCATCCCCGCACCAGCACCTGTCATCCCCGCAGTGCCTGTCATCCCCGCGGAAGCGGGGATCTGAGCTGAACTGGAAGAGATTCCCGCATGCGCGGGAATGACAGAGACACCATTCGCACCCTGACCGTCCAGCCCGCTGCCATTCGCTCCTCCTTCCATCCCCG
>CAYGKN010000092.1:0-3761 GCA_964350565.1 uncultured Gammaproteobacteria bacterium | reverse complement strand
CCATTGAACTACACCCGCCCGGTCAGTTACCTGAAAACTGGAGGGGGCAGGATTCGAACCTGCGAAGGCTGAGCCGGCAGATTTACAGTCTGCTCCCTTTGGCCGCTCGGGAACCCCTCCACTACAAGAATCATATTCTGGGACTAAAGACCCACCACGTCAAGGGCAAAATGGGTGAGTTGATGAAAAAAATATGATTTTTTTAAAGACACACTTCAGATTCGCTGACACCAACAACTAGACGGTATCTCATGGACAATTGGATGCTAGTACGTGGACAACTAGACGCTTTTGCAACGAGCAGCTTCGGGACACGCAGAACAGTGGGCATTCATAACAATCTCACAGATCTCTTCTCTTGGTGAAAGACCATCAACTTCTTGAACTTAATCGTTTTCAACTCAAAAGCCCATTCTGGAGCTGGCGAGAGGACTCGAACCTCCGACCGGCTGATTACAAATCAGCTGCTCTACCAACTGAGCTACGCCAGCAACAAGTGTTATTATAGCCAAGATGGATACTCATGGGAATCACTAAATCACTCAGGGGCAGGGCTCTCCATTTAAATTGACCCATAGATACGAGGTATGTCAATAAAAATTCGTCCACAAACCATTTGCAAAAATAAGCAACCAGAGTTCATTGTACTGCCATACAAAGATTACCGCCGATAGACGTGGTCGTTGCCCTGTCCGAGGGGACATCCCATTAAAGTCTATCGTGAATACCGAGAGCTTTCTCAAAGTGCACTTGCCGAACAGATCGGTGTTTCCAAACAGTACATCTCTCAACTTGAGAGTAGCAAAAGAGCAAGTAGCACCAGATCACTCATAGCCAAAGTTATGGATTCATGTTTGCGAGGCTCACTGGCCGCTGTGGTATGCTGAAACTACTAGCGACAATGCCATGGAATCATTAGACGATGGGTTGATACAACACTTTACTGGTGCTGAACAACTGATCTCCCAACCACACCAAAGGCGTGGCCACGAGCGCCATTCCTCGAAACAGCAACTCTAACACGCGATAACACAGGGAGAATACCAAAGCATGCACCTGACTATACACACTCAAGATTTCCATTCCCCAAGTCCCTAAACATTCTCCCAGCATATACAACCCACTTTGAAGCCAGGTTTGAATAATCTTGCCAGGGACCTTGAGCAAGTACAACAATCCATAAAATACGCCTTTGAACCGACCTTCTTGACGCGCGGCCTTTTCCCAAAGGGCTGTGTACTGATTGCCCCCCATCAACTTTGCAAACACGTCGAATATGATTTTAAGGGGGTATCCCACACTAAAAAGCGATTGTACGACACACCAACTCCCAATCATCCAGAGGGTCTTCAACACCATCATGGGAATAAACGCCGCCAACGAGAATATTATACGTCCCCAGTAATAATTGATTTGATCCGCCTCTGTTGTAAATCCTAACGATAGCGATTCACTCTCCTCATTACCGTAACGCTTTAAAATAAAATAAGGCGCATAAGGTTGAAAATCTTTTGATTGCCTCAATGTCCAACGCGAGAGGGCATCAAGAAGGTCAAAAGGCTTCCAATAATTTTTGTAGAACAGAACTCTTCGCTCTAAACTGTTTCTTTGCAATGAGTCAAAAACCTCGCTCAAAATCAAACACCAAGATAAACGAGATTCTTTAAATACAACAGCCAAGATTATATTCCTCGGCATAACAGCCGGTTCAGCATGCCAGACAATGGTCTGACCCGTTAAGAAGGAAAAACATACAAATACGTAAGAGCAATACGAAACGATCGTGATCGCCCCATCATCCAGATATTGCCACCATGAAAAAACACCACAAGAAGTTGACATATTGGCTTCCTAAAATCAATCATTGCCATACTAGCGTTGCTTGAGATGTGCAACCACTTTCCAATTTTCCAAGATGGAGCTGCCCAACAACGACTGCCAACCACTGATCCAAGCACGGGCCACCAACTGCTGAGCATCTTTGGGAGGTGGGGTCGGCGGCATGGCTTTGATATAGCGCACCACCCAATAGCGCAATGGGGTCTCTTGGGCCACCGCCACAGGCGAGCGCTCACTCAAGGTGAAGGCTTTTTGGACTACCACCATTGGTAGGTGTTGATGATCCAAACGAGAGATGGTTTTCTCTGGCCATTGCACCGTTTTTTGATCCATCATCGCCTGCGCTTGCTGAGCAATAGCCGACTCTAAGTACTTCGCCGATACTTTGCTGAGCACGGTTGAACGCACCTGCGCAAATGCTTGTGCTTGGGCCGGTTCATAATGGCGCAATCGAAAGACTAAGACTTCGTGTTCATTGAGTCGCAATGGGGCACTATTGCTTCCTTCTAAGATTTCCTGAGAGAAACTGCGCTCGCGCACCATAGGCAATCGCGTGATAGAATCGCTTCCTGAGGCTTTGGTAAACCATGAACTGTGTTGAATCGGCAGCTTTAAGGCTTGCGATAAGGGCGTTAACGTTAATGGATGCTCCATACTCAGATTATCGAGTTGATCGAGAGCAACCGTCATTGCACTGTGACGTTTTTTCTCTATGAGCAGTTGCCGAATACGAGCAGACACTTGAGATAGAGGGACCCCTTTTGCCTCAGATTTGCCTCGAACAAAAAACAATTGCCAACCATAATGGGTTTTCACAGGTCCAATCACATCGCCTACCTTCTTATTCTGAAGTGCTTCTCGCACCGCAGCAGGGAGGGCAGCTTCTTGGCTGGGTGGCATCGCACCGTGATTGCGCTTGGCCAGTGGATCAGCAGAATACTGATGAACTGCTTCTACAAAAGACAATCCTTTTTTAATTTTATCAGCAACCGATTCTGCTTGCGATTCTCCATCTTTAATCAACAATTGAGACAGCACCCAATGAGAAGGTTCTTGAAATTGCTCTGGATGCGCTTGGTAAAATTCTTGAATGTCTTGCTCACTCACACGCACTGGCAATTGCCTTGCATCAAAGTGAATATAATCGATTTGCATCCGCTCTTGGGAAACAAACTCTTGGCGGTGCTTATCATAATAGGCCTTTAACTCCGCTTCACTGGGTGGTGGCAGCGGCTGTTTGAGAGATTGTTGCGTAACATGCTGGACTTTAATGCGAATGGATTGAGCCAGTTCTTCACTCCATGCCTGTAATTCATCAGGATTAGACCATAGGGAAGCTTGGATACCCCAATGAAATTGATTGTGCAACATTTCTTGTTCCACATCTTGTAAAAAGTCCGCTTGACTATAACCCAACTGAGATAAAATGCGGGTAAACAATGCTCTCGAAAAACGTTGATTCTCCATGAATACCGGCAAAGATTGCACATAGGCAAATAACTCTGAACGCGGCACTCGAAAACCTGCGTTTTTTAAAGCGCGCATCGTGACAGCAGACTCGATCACTTGTAGCTTCGCCTGATGAGCAAGGATTGTTCGAATGTGTTCTGTTAAAGGTTGATTCGGGTTCATCCCCTGCCAATGGGCACTTAAGCGTCGCAAATGTGCTTGAACCATTCCCTGGGTGATGGGTTGATTGCCCACACGAGCCACCACCTCCCCATTGCGCGAAGGCATCAGGTAATTACTGATCCCCCACATTCCAAATAACACGGATAAAAAGGCAATGAGAACCCAGGCGAACCATCCTAGCGCCTTGTCTCTGATCTGCTGTAATAACATGAAGCCCCTTAGCCTGAAATAAAAAAATGGCGGAGTGGACGGGACTCGAACCCGCGACCCCCGGCGTGACAGGCCGGTAT
>CAYGKN010000091.1:0-3764 GCA_964350565.1 uncultured Gammaproteobacteria bacterium | reverse complement strand
TTCGATATCGCGGCCAAGGCAGAGAGAGCGTTGGCAGCCATTTATTCGTATGCCCAAGGAGTTTTTGCTTGAGCCAGTAGGTGCAATTTTTTTTCCACAGGGGAAGTTGGAGGTCAAGAATAAGATGAGTGAAATCGCGTTCCAGCATGACTCGGTGTCCCACGACAAAATATCCGCTTTGGGCGAGTCGGCGGTGATGTTCAATGAAATTTTTTTGCACGATACAGTCTCCATCTAAAAAGATGATGTATTGGCCTTTGGCATGTTGAATGCCCATGTTTCTGGCTCTGGCCACTCGAAAACCGTTATTTTCTTGCCATAAGTGGGTTAAAGAAAATGGCGCTTGTGATTGGAAGGTTTCGATCATTTCTTGGGTGTGAGATGTAGAACCATCATCCACGACAATCACTTCAAAGTGTGTATCGGTTTGGTGTTGAAAGGCACTTAGGGATAGCTGCAAAGCCTCTGGCCAATTGTATGTGGAAATAATGACAGAGCAGAGTGGATTAGTCATGCTGTTGTTGCTCCCAGAGTTTAACATATTTAAAGTAAGAACCATCAGCAGAAAGCTTAGCAATTAAATAACCTCTTTGACCATCTAAGAATCCCAATCGCATAAAAAAACTTCTGAAAAATGTCCAGTATCGATGCAAAATGGCAGAAAGCAAATGCCCTTTTTTGCCTTTTTTAAAGAGGGTGGCAGAGGTGGCATTGCTATAGGTATTCATTTTTTCTATGGAAGCGGCAATACTTTCCTGAGGGTGATGATATAAAATACCTGGGAGGAGTGTAGGGGTGCTGGAGGATAGCAGGCGCTCATGAATGATGTCGTTGGAATATTCGGCATCGCCTCTTCTAAACAGGCGTGTGGGGGTGTCTCTGCCCCAATCCCCATGATGTATCCATTGGCCACAAAATTGGGAGAGCCGTTTAAAGCGATACACGCCATTGGAGGGGTGTTGGAGAAGGTGTTGGATGTGATGTTTCAACTCAGGGGAGACCCATTCATCGGCATCAAGAACGAGGATCCAGTCTGTGGCGCAATAAGAAAGGGCTTTATTTTTCTGCTCCCCAAATCCGAGCCATTCTTGGTGATAGACTTTCGCCCCAAAGCCTTCGGCAAGTTCTAGGGTGCGATCACAGCTTCCAGAGTCTACGATAACGATTTCATCGGCCCATTGTACAGAGCTCAGACAGCGTTCAATGTTTTTTTCCTCATTGTATGTGATGAGCGCTACGCCTAAGGTCTGAGGAGAGGGGTTGAACATGACAGTGTTATCCTTCAGGAGAGAACTTTTGGATAATATTTTGGCATAAAGCGCATGATCTCTCAAGGTGTTAAGCCGATCTCCATACCGCTGAATGGGACACTATCTACCATAGACTAAGCTTTCTCACTGTATCTATATTGATTACCTCAATGATGTTATTCAATGGATAAGGATCTTCACCAGGGTAAATAACGTATAGTTTATCTAACTGTAGAGAAGCTATAGCCATTTGCATGGATTTGGTCATTCTGGGCGCGTCTTGATATTTATATTCAAAACCAATTTTTTTCCCATATTTAGTGATCAGTAAATCTAACTCTGAACCTTGATGGGTTGCCCAAAAATAACAATCTTCAGTATCAACATTTAGTAATCGAATGGTTTCTTCTAGTGCGAAACCTTCCCATGAAGCACCAATTTTAGGGGTGGATGATAAATTTTCATGGTTCATGATGCCTGAAAAATAATGGTAAATACCAGAGTCTCTAAAATAAATTTTACTTTGTTTGACTTGTCTTTTAGAAATATTCTCATGCCAAGGTTTTAATTCTCTGATCATGAAAGTGCCGACTAAAATTTCTAAATATTTTTTAATAGTGGTATGTGAAATTCCTAATGCTCGACCTAATTCTGAGCTATTTAAAATATTACCATGGTAGTGTGCAAGTAAATTCCAAAATTTTCTTAAACTATGAGCTGGAATCTGAATGCCTAGATTGGGGATGTCTCTCTCAAGAAACGTAGTGATATAATGTTTACGCCAATTAAAGCTGTCTTCTGTTGATTCTGCTAAATAAGAAATGGGGTAGCCTCCCTTTAACCATAGCGCATGAATATCAGCTAGTTCCACTGAGTTAAAAGGCGTTAATTCTATAAAAGCTACTCGCCCCGCCAAAGTTTCTGAGGATTGTTTAATTAATTCTCTCGAAGCACTTCCCAAAATTAAATATTGTTGCTGCCCCTTATTTTTATCGACAAGAACTCGCAATAACGGGAAAAGCTCAGGTTTGTTTTGTATTTCATCAATGATGATGAGTCCTTTTAATGATTCCAGTGCCAGTTTCGGATTTTCCAATTGTCTTAAGTGATTGGGGTCTTCTAAATCAAAAATTTTAACAGGCATATCTTGTTCTCTGATTTTATCAGCATGTAAGTTAGCAATCGTGGTTTTACCACATTGCCTAGGACCCAGTAGTGCGACCACTGGATGTACACGAAAGCCTTTAACCAGCGCATCTAAGAAGAGATTTCGTTGTATATACATATGTGAACAGTGGTTTTCAAATTTCATAGTTTCATTATAAGGAAATACCATGAAATTTGCAAGCCATAGTTTCAATTTTCATGGAAGGAGATCAATGCCACTTGTCCTAACATTGTCATTTTTTAACAGATACAGAGCTTTGGTAGCAAGTCAGGGATCACACTGATTTCATTCGTTTTTTTATCAACGATACTTTGCCCAAGACTAATACCATTGGCACAAGAAAATGCACTGACAATATGCCATTACTTTTACTCCTGCAAAAGACTACACAATACATCAACTTCTTGTTTTTATGAAAAATTAGATGCGTTTACCCTGCAGATATTGAAATTTGAGTTGACTTATTGGCGAGCGGGCATTATAATATCTACTAAATTTGTAAATAGTAAATAAAGGTTCTTATGGTATCAATAAAATCGCCATTTGAGATGGCTAACGAAATAGCTAAAAAAGCTCAAGAGAAGCGATTGAAACTCAATCTAAGCCAGAAAACTTTGTCTGAAAAATCAGGGGTAAGTTACGGCACATTAAAGAAGTTTGAGCAAAAGGGACAAATATCACTGGAGTCATTGCTCAAGATTGCCCTGGCATTGGGTGAGATGGATAAGTTTGAAGACCTTTTTGCTAAAACGGATAATCAATTACCCGCGTCTCTTGATGAGCTTTTAGATGACAAGTCTAGAAAAAGAGGGCGCAAATGAAATTTGACCCTGTAAAAGTCGTCCATGTTTACTATAAACCTATGGATGATAAAATTTTTGTCGGTCGATTGGCCCTGAGTAATCGCAAGCTTTTTTTTGAATATGATGCGAGCTTTATAAAAACTGGTCTTAATTTATCTCCATTCAAACTACCCCTTAAATCCGGCGTAATAGCAAAAGATGATTTTACTTTTGATGGTTTATTTGGCGTTTTTAATGATTCTCTGCCTGATGGTTGGGGAAGATTAGTGCTAGATCGCGCACTCATCAAGCACAACATCAATCCTGGTAGCTTGTCTGTGCTTGATAGACTTTGTTTTGTTGGCTCTTATGGCATGGGAGCTTTAATTTACGAACCGGAGGCAGAGCACGCGCCAAATATTGTGCATAAATCTTTAGATGAAATTGCTGAGGAAATAGCTGAATTTCAAGAGCATGATGATGCTAAATATGTTGAAGATTTACTGAGCCTCGGTGGCTCTTCAGCAGGCGCCAGGCCAAAAGTTTTAATACATCTTGCGGATG
>CAYGKN010000090.1:0-4069 GCA_964350565.1 uncultured Gammaproteobacteria bacterium | reverse complement strand
CCTCCCATGTCACCCCCGCGAAAGCGGGGGTCCAGATTCCCGCTTTCGCGGGAATGACAAAGAGGCATGCGGGAATGACAAAGAGGCATGCGGGAATGACAAGGATTATTTCTCCTTCAACCACGCTTGAGACACCCACTCATCCAAGACCGCTTGCTCTTTTTTTTCTTGCTCACTCTGATAAAGTTTTTCATGTTTTTCTTGAATACTTTCCATTTGTTTTTTTCGGATCATGGTTTTCATCCAATCTTCATGTGCTTTTTCTTCTTTGCGTTTGGCGCTCTGGATTTGTTGGGATTGGTCTTGTTGTAACTTTTCCAAATGCAAGACGAATCCGTGATATCTTTGAAAATGAGCAGCGCTGATCGAATTCTCAGTTTCTTCTTTTCCTTTTTTTTGATAATCTTTGTGATAAGTTTCCAATTGGTAAAGTAATTGCTGTTGTTTCTCTAATTGATTTTTTTCCATCATGCGTTTTTGTTGAGCTTGAAGCTCTTTAATTTCTGCCAGTCTCACCAATTGCTTGAGCCGCTTTTTATCCATGGACATTTACCGACTGGACAATTGAGAGTAAATTCTTCTGACTTTCTATCAGCGTTTTTTTGGAAAACATATCTTGTTGCAAGTAGGATTCTAATTTATCGATTAAAGACACGGCCAAATCCAATTGGAGATCTGCGCCTTTTTGATAAGCACCGACGGCAATTAAATCATAATTTTGCTGGTAAATACTGTAATATTTTCGAAACCAAGTGGCCGCACTTCGATGCTCTTTATCAGCTAATTGAGTGAAAAGTCGACTAATCGAAGAAGAAATATCAATGGCAGGAAAATTTCCTCGTTGCGCCAAACTTCGGGATAAGACAATGTGTCCATCTAAAATGGCTCTGGCACAATCTGCAATGGGATCATTTAAATCATCCCCTTCGACCAATACCGTATACAACGCCGTAATCGATCCCTTATCATTGTTACTATTCCCGGCACGCTCAATCAATTGTGAAATGGCTGAAAACACGCTAGGCGTATAGCCTTTGCTTGCTGGAGGCTCACCCACCGCCAATGCAATTTCTCGATGTGCCTGTGCGAAGCGAGTCACAGAATCCATCAATAACAAGACTTTTTTGCCTTGCTCCCGAAAATACTCGGCAATAGCAGTGGCTCTGAGTGCCCCCTGCCAACGTAGTAAAGGAGGACTGTCTGCAGGAGCAGCAACAACCACGGAACGAGAAAGGCCTTGCTTTCCTAAGTTTTCTTCGATAAATTCTTTAACTTCCCGGCCCCGCTCACCAATCAAGCCGACCACCACAACCTCAGCTTCTGTAAAAGTGGCCATCATTCCAAGCAGCACACTTTTTCCCACTCCACTACCTGCAAATAAGCCCACTCGTTGACCCTGGCCAATAGTCAGCAACCCATTAATCGCCTGCACACCCACATCCAAGGTGGCACTGATCCTTGCCCGACCCAAGGGGTTCATGGATGCCGCATGCAATGGCTGTTTGTTTTTAGTCAAAGGAGATGAGCGACCATCTAGCGGCCGACCGGCACCATCAATCACACGACCCAATAATTCTTTCCCTACCTCTACATCATTTTTTTGATCAACGACTTTAACCAATGCGCCTGGTAGTAACCCCTCGATATTTGAACGCGCCATTAAAAAAGTTTTGGATTCACTAAATCCAACCACTTCAGCATAAAATAACTCTCCATGTTTTTTCTCAATAGCACATTGTGTCCCAATGGGTGCACAAATCCCAACGACTTCTAAAGCTAACCCGACAATACGCACCAATTTTCCTTTAGGCACTAAATCACTTTTCTCTTGAAGTTGTTCAACACGATGTGCCAATCGCTCAATCAGGTTGCTCATGAGGCCCATCTATCAATAATTGTATTCTCTGAGATACACTGGCATCGAGCTCACCCAGATTACTTTGAAAAAACACATCTCCCCTTTGTAAATTCTCATCTGCAACCCAATACGCTTCAGAGAATTCTTGGAATCGTTCTTTTAATCCCTCTAAATCTGAAGGATTCATCCTAATTTCAATGCGATGACTGTTTTTTTTCAATAATTGAATACCTTCTTGAACCAGCCTCACCAAGACTTCTGGTTTTTCTTCTACCATCTTGTGATATAAATGTTCACAGATACTGGAAATCAATTTCACTAAAGTATTTTCGATTTCCACATCAATTTGCTGATAAGGATATCTAAGCTTATCTATAATCCCTTCAATTTCATTTATCTTTTGTTTGGCTTCTTCCATTCCCGCATCAAAACCTTCCTTTTTTCCGGCTTCAAATCCAAAATTTTTAGCTTCCTGCATGGCTTGATTAATATCATCTTGAGTTCTAATGGCATCATTATCATCTTCCCCATGGTTTAACTTAGGAATAATCCAAGCATGTAAACCCTCATTTTTCATTAAATCATTTCCTCACCAGAATTACCCAATGCAATCTCACCAGAATCTGCCAGTCGTTTGGCAATATTGAGCATTTCTCTTTGTGCGCTTTCCACATCTTTAAGTCGAACAGGACCTTTGGCATCTAAATCATCTTTTAACATTTCAGAGGCACGTTGAGACATGTTGTTAAAGATTTTATCTTTCAGCAAATCGTCCGCTCCCTTTAATGCCAAGATCAATATTTCTGAAGGCACTTCTCTCAGCAAAGTTTGAATACTTCTATCATCCACATCGATGAGATTTTCAAACACAAACATCAAATCTTCAATTTGCACACCAAGATCTTCATCAAAATTTTTAATTCCTTCCATAATAGTGCTTTCCATGCTTCTATCTAAAGAGTTCAGAATATCTGCCACAATTTGTGTGCCCCCCAGTGAGGTACTTTTTCTTTTATTTCCTGCAAATTGTTTTTCAATAATTCCATTTAATTCTTGAAGCGCTGCTGGCTCCACCGTATCCAATGAAGCCACACGAAGCATCAAATCTACTCCTAATTCTTTAGGAAGGTTTTTTAATACTTCTGCGGCTTGTTCACTATCTAAATACGTCAATACAATGGCAATGACTTGTGGATGCTCATTTCTCACCACATCGGCAACGGTTCTGGCATCCATCCACTTTAGAGCATCTAAACCTTGAATATCATTGCTTTGAGTAAAGATACGATTGATCAAACCTCCGGCAATATCATTACCCAGAGCAGAGTTTAACATTTTTTTAATGTATTCCTCAGAGCCCACTCCCAAACTGGTTTGCTTCTCTGAGACCGTAATAAAATCTATCAACACCGTTTGGATTTCATCTCGCGTAATATTCGCGCAGTTCGCCATGGCAAAACCAATTTTTTGAACCTGTCGGTGATTGAGGTGTTTCACCACTTCCGCAGCTTGATGCTCACCAATTCCCAATAACAATACGGCTGCTCTTTCTACACCTTGCATATTAAGCCTTATCTGAATCTAACCAACGCTTCACCACCTGAGCCACCCGTTTGGGATCATCCAGGGCAATTTGACGGACGGCTTTCATTTGCTCTTCATAAGAAAGTAATTCTCCAGGCAATTTCACTTGTTCTTTGTTTTCAGAATTCTTGGCGCTTCTCTGAGCTTCTGATCCTAAAAATCCTGCTTTTTTCGCTTCTTGCAATTCTTTACTGAGTAAGTCTTTCACTTCTATCCCTTTATTGGTCATGCTGCGGAAGGTGGGACGGATCACTCCGAAAATCAACAGCAAAACGAATAACGCTCCTACCACCTGTTTGACAATATCCCAAAAGATTGGTTGCTGCCAGATTTTACTTTCTGGTAATTTTTCCACAGGTTGAGGGTTCACAAAGGCATTGTGAATAATACTCACAGAATCTCCACGCCTTACATCAAAACCGATGGCTTCTTTAACCAATTGATTGATTTTCTTGATGTCTTCTGCGTTCAAAGGAGTGCGAGTGGGTTCTCCACTTTCTGGATCATAATTCATTTTATCATCCACCAACACGGCCACAGATAAGCGTTTGAGTAATCCGGCATGTTGTTTGGTATGACTCACCGTTCTATCCAATTCATAATTTTTCACGACTTGCCGTTTTGAAT
>CAYGKN010000089.1:0-4095 GCA_964350565.1 uncultured Gammaproteobacteria bacterium | reverse complement strand
TCTATGTGGGGAAAGCGAAGTGTTTGCGTCGGCGTTTATTGAGTTATTTGCGAGCGAGCCCTGGAAGCAAAACGGCATTGATGTTATCGCAAGCGTTCGATCTTAGTTGTGTGGTCACGCCATCGGAAGCGGAGGCGTTATTATTAGAAAACAATTTCATCAAGCGTTATCGGCCGAAGTTTAATATATTATTTCGGGACGACAAGACCTATCCGTATTTGGCTTTGAGTCGGCATGCTTATCCACGTATTTTTTACACGCGCCGAAAGAATTCGGCGTTGGCTGAGTATTTCGGTCCTTATGCGAATGCAGGAGCAGTGCATGAAATGATTCGTTTGGTGCAGCAATTGTTTCAATTGCGCAGCTGTCGAGATGCAGAGTTTGCGCAGCGTGTGCGTCCTTGTGTGTTGCATCAGATTGGTCGATGTTTAGCTCCTTGTGTAGAAAAAGAAAAAATAGCAGATCGTTATCGTGAACAATTGCAATTGGCTCGAGCATTTCTATGGGGTAAGGATAAATCGGTGCTTTCTCATTTATCTCGTGCAATGGAGATGGCCGCGAGTGCACAGCAGTATGAGTTGGCGGCGTATTGTCGGGATCGCATTCGTGATTTAGAAATTTTACACAAGGATTCAGTGGCTGAATATGGATTCTCGCAAGAAGATGTGTGGGTGGTGTGCACCTATGGACAGCATTATGGGGTATTGCAAATGCAAATCCGCAGTGGTCGTGTGGTGTCGCAAAAGATTTATCGAGGAGAAATGAGTGCGGATCAATCTATCGATGAATTATTGATGAAAGGCTTGAGTCAGCATTATTTGCATGAAGGGGCAGAAGATTTACCGAAGGTATTGTTATTGGCTTCTCCGTTGGAAGAGCAAGCATTATTTACAGAGGCATGGCAGCATTTGCATAACCGTATCGTGAAGATCTTGATTCCTGAGCGTGGTGTGCGTGTGCGTTGGGTTCAGATGGCGGCTGAGAATATGAAAAATGAGTTGGCCATTCAGCATACGGTTGCGCATCAATTTGTGTTGAAAGTTGAGGCATTGGGAGAAGCATTGGGTTTAGAGAACTTGGGGCATATTGAAGTTTTTGACATCAGTCATTTTCGGGGAGAGGGGACGCGGGCGGCTTGTGTGGTGTTTCGCGATGGGGAGTTAAAAGCCTCTCGTCATCGGGCTTATGTGTTGGGTGTAGAGAATGGAGATGATTATGGGGCGATGCGTGAGGCCATGAAGCGTCGTTATGAGAAGCATCCGTTACCGGAATTATTGGTGATTGATGGGGGTGTGGAGCAATTAAGGGCGGTTTCTCAGGCATTGGTGTCCATGGGGTTAGAGGTGCCAGCTGTGTTGGGTATTGCCAAGGGGGCGGAGAGAATCAGAGGGCAGGAGCGTTTATTGAGACTCGATGGCAGTGTATTAGAGTTGCAAAGAACAGGTTTGGCTTTTTTATTTTTGCTGCAATTGCGGGATACGGCGCATGAATTGGGGCAAAAATATCGTGAGCGTGCATCGCGCAAAAAGCGGTTGTTCAGTTCTCCCTTGTTAAAAATCCCTGGAGTGGGAAAAAAAATCAGGGCGGATTTATTGGCGCATTTTGGGAGTTTGGAGGCCATTCGAGAGGCAAATATCGAGGCGCTATTGGCGGTGCCTTCGATACATCGAGGGCTTGCAGAAAAGATTATTGAGCATTTACAATTAGGGGATTGAGGAGAGTGTCATGACGATTGCGAATGGATTAACTGTATTGCGGATCTTATTACTGCCTATTTTTGTGGGGTTATTTTATTTGCCTCTCTCTTGGTCACCGTTATTGGCGGCGGGGATGTTTTTATTTTTGGCCTTGACGGATTGGGCAGATGGTTATTTGGCCCGTCGTTTTTCTCAAGAAACCGCAGTTGGTGCTTTTTTGGACCCAGTTGCCGATAAATTGGCGGTAGCCATGGCATTGACGTTGCTGGTGGGGCATTACCATGTGTGGTGGATGACCATACCGGCATTGGTGATTATTGCCAGAGAGATTGTAATTTCTGCATTGCGTGAGTGGATGGCCTTAATTGGTCAGCATGTGCATGTGCGAGTTTCTTGGTTGGGTAAAGTAAAAACCTTAGCGCAATTGTGTGCGATCACATTATTGCTATTGAGTTTGCACCCATTGCCTTTTTGGGTCAGAGCTATGGGGCAAGCTCTGCTGCTGGTAGCCATGGTGTTAACGTTGGTGTCTATGCTGTTTTATCTGCGTGCGGCTAAGATTTATGAGCAGATGTAGTAAATACTTGTCGCCCCGCTTGTCATCCTCGGTGACAAGCGGGGATCTTAAACAAGACTACGTCGAATCATGAATAACACGTCCTCGTTGGTGTTGATATACGTTATCTTTTTTTCTGGAAATTGATTTTGATACACGCGAAAAATTTCATCCACAAAACCTTGTCCGACCATTCTGATCTTAGCAAAATCAAGAATGATGACGTCAAATTTTTCTAAGCCTGTTAAAATCCGTTTGGCTTGAGATCTAGATATATATTTTTCATTACCCAGTTGACTTAATTTCACTTTTATTTCAGTGATATCAAAATCTAGGCGATCGTCACTTTGAAATGCTTTAAAGATAGAAACCAACTGCTGCTTGGGATGATTGTCAATGATCACTTCGATCACCGTTCCTTTTGAGGAAGATGGCATGGATGTGAGGAGCCAATCTGATTCCTTATTCATGACGATGTACTTTAATCCATTGGCGCTTATGGAGAATTCATCGACTACTTTGGAGGAAAAGAATATCCCTTCTCCGGTATGATGGGCGGGATCGGTGGTGAGCTTTCCTTTGCTTAAGTGCAAAATGGCTTCGCGCTTATCTTGGACTTTACAAAAATTTGCTAATTTTTCAAAAATGCCTATCCCATTATCTTCTATGATGATATGTTGTTGTAACGCTTTTTTTTGCCATTTTAATTGGAGTTTTTTGCCCTGGGAATGATCTTTTGCATTATTGATCATCTCGGTGAGGACATAAGACAAGATGTCTTCTAAGTGAGGATCTATTTTCAGCAAGTATTCTGAAAAATGTTCCTGAAAAATAGAAAACTCATCTAACTGGGGGGTAATGGGATATTGGAAAATCTGCTCTTCGGCTTCAGCCAAGACATATCGGATATTTTTGGTCTTACCACTTTGTATCAGTTTCCCTTTTTTTATCAAATGATGAATATGCCTGATGCCGGTGGTTCTACTAATGCCAAAATGCTCCATGGTTTCTTTGACAATAGAGTGTGGGTGCTTTTCCACTTCATCAAGAATAAAGCGCTGTATTTGATCCGCTTGACCTTTTTTTTTGTCACGCATGGAATTTTCAGATTTATAACCAGTCATAATTATAATTATAACTAGTTATATTTTTTTTTTCAATTTCTAGCCTATTAGGGGACGTTTCTTTTGGTTTGACAGCCTATTGTGCCGCGTTAAAAATTGTGCTAAAGTAGACCAAGTTTCTGTATTTTAGGAGAGGTGAAGATGGCGACGTCAACCATGGGCAACCCCAAAAATTCTGATCAATATCAGTATTTTGAATATGTTAGCAATGCAAATTGGGGATCTATAGGAGCATTGCTGCTGGGTGCAGGTGCAGGTTTGTATGTGGCTCAATTGGCTCCGGCGTTTTTGTCTCTGGGTATTCTTGCGGGTTTCTCTACAGCGTATGTATTATTCGCTTTGGATTATCTCATTAATAAACCGGTTTTTTCCGAGCATACCTCTAACTTTAAATTGGCTGAACGCTTGGCTGTGGTATTGTTGGTACCCCTAGTCGCTATTCCCTTATGCATGGGGGGCTTCTTCGAACTACCCGTGATTTCTAATTTGCTGATGACCTTATTTCAGAGTCAATGGATCATGGGGGCAGCATTTGGAGCGCCATTGTTGGTCGCGGCAGCTGTTGCGTTTAGTGCACAGCGCCGAGTGAAAATGGAGATGCAGGCGGCACGCCAAGCAGGAGAAGAGGCGGCACGGCAAGCGGCAGCAGAAGCGGCCGCCGCCCCGGCCGCAGAAGAGGCGGCGCGTCGCCCGGCGGCAGCAGAGGCGCCGCGACCAC
>CAYGKN010000088.1:3393-4154 GCA_964350565.1 uncultured Gammaproteobacteria bacterium | reverse complement strand
TAAAGCCAAATCTGGCAACGTGGAATCGGATTTCTTCAGCGTTTTAATTCTAGGGGCTCGAACTGGACATACACGCCCTGCTAATTTTTTTAAAGCGCCACTGGGGGGGGGCATGCGGGTTTGCTTTTCAACATCGGAGGCATGACAGCAGGCAATGGGGACACGCGTTTGAGGGATCGACGCCAGGCGGCAAAGCGATGGACGAACCAAAGACAGACTCTAGCCATGCCTTCACGACCAAACCACAAAAATACACTGGTACCAAAAAGCGCTCCCATAAACAGAGACACGCCAACTTCACCCAATCCAGAACTCAGATAGCGCAAGCTATAACGACCCAGAATACCTCCCCCTCCTGCAAGTTTCTCAAAACCGTGAAATATACCTGCACAAAATAAACTCACTGTCCACAGTAGGGTTCCTCCTCCCCAATAAGAGAGACGATGCACAAAAGCTTCTGGGGTTTTCCATTGCTGGTACCCAAGCAACAACATAAACACCGGCAAACAAATAGCCCCCCAGCCAAATAAGAATAAAAAGGCTTCAGCAAGATACGCCCCCAACAATCCGCCGGCATTGAGCACCTGTGCATTGGTGGTGGTATGGAGCCATCCTGGATCGGCAGGCTGGTAAGTGTACAAAGAAAGCGCAAAAAATAAGGCGCAACAACACCACCAAATGAATAAGGCATCTTTGAGCTTTTGTTTCAAGAGGCAACTCCTTTGAGTAACCGGACTATTGTAACTGAACTTAGCGCCCCC
>CAYGKN010000088.1:0-3293 GCA_964350565.1 uncultured Gammaproteobacteria bacterium | reverse complement strand
TGTCATTCCCGCGAACACACTGTCATTCCCGCGAACACACTGTCATTCCCGCGAACACACTGTCATTCCCGCGAAAGCGGGAATCTTCTTTGAACATGTATAGACCCCCGCCTACGCGGGGGTGACAAGAGAGGCGGGGGTGACAAGAGAGGCGGGGGTGACAAGAGAGACGAAGATGACACGACCCGCATTCCCATGCTACCATGAAGTTTTAGGGGAGTTGGCATGGCACACCATCGTTTAATCATCCTAGGCTCTGGCCCCGCTGGTTATAGCGCGGCTGTATATGCCGCAAGAGCCAATCTGCAACCATTAGTGATTGCAGGTTTAGAACCGGGTGGACAACTCATGACGACCACCGATGTGGACAATTGGCCGGGCGATCCTTCCGGTTTGCAAGGCCCTGAGTTGATGCGCCGCATGGAAGAGCATGCCAAACGCTTTGAGTCTCAGATTGTTCATGATCACATTGAATCTGTCGACTTGAGTCAACGCCCCTTTACACTCAAAGGCAAAGACACTTACACGGCTGATGCCGTTATTATTGCCACAGGGGCAAGAGCCAAATATCTGGGGTTACCCTCTGAAAAAACCTTTGCGGGACGTGGCGTTTCTGCCTGTGCCACTTGCGACGGCTTTTTTTACAAAAACCAATCTGTCGCTGTGGTCGGTGGAGGCAACACGGCAGTAGAAGAAGCCTTGTATCTGTCGAATATTGCCAAGCACGTCACGCTTATCCATCGTCGAGATCAATTGCGTTCTGAAAAGATATTGGCACAGCGTTTGTTCCAAAAAGCAGAACAGGGACTCATTAGTTTTCGCTGGCATTATGTGGTCGATGAAATTCTGGGAGACAGCACGGGAGTCACAGGGGTGAGGATTGCTTCGACACAAAACGATTCCAAAGAAGACTTATCCATCCACGGCATTTTCATTGCCATTGGGCATCAACCCAACACGGAATTATTCCAAGGGCAATTGGCCATGAAAGATGGCTACCTCATTGTGAATTCCGGTTTGGCGGGCAATGCTACGGCCACCAGCATTCCGGGCGTCTTTGCGGCGGGTGATGTTGCCGATCATGTCTATCGCCAAGCAATTACTTCAGCAGGAACGGGATGCATGGCCGCGCTAGATGCAGAAAAATTCTTAGATGGGCAAAATGTATGACTAAAATCGGAGTATTTGATAGTGGGGTCGGTGGGCTCACTGTAGTGCATGCCATTCAGGAAATGTTGCCTGAAGCGGATATTATCTATATCGGTGATACGCTACACCACCCCTATGGCGAGAAATCTCAAAGCGCGTTGATTGAATATTCCCGGCGGCTCACTGAGTTTCTAGAAAAACAAGGGTGCCATTTTATTGTGGTGGCCTGCCATTCCGCCTCTTGCGTGGTCACGCCGACATTGCAAAAACACTACCCTCATCTCACTTTTTGTGATGTCATTGCCCCTACCCTACAAGCCATATTAACACAGCCTGAAGGCACACATATTGGGATCATCGGCACCAAAACCACCATGCGTTATAACCCTTACGAAGATGCCATTCACCAAGCGCATAAACATTACACGGTACACAGCAAAGCCACTCCCTTACTGGCACCGCTTATCGAAGAAGGCTTCGCCACACACCCCTTTTTAATGACGCTACTCGAGCATTATCTGAAAGATTGGCCCAAACCCGATGCATTGGTGTTGGGGTGCACGCACTATCCCATCATCATTCCTGCCATTCATGAATATTACGGACGCTTCATCGAACTCATTGATCCAGGAAAAGAAATCGCTAAACACATCATTCAAGCGTATCACCAAGCCATTAAAGTCGAGAAATATTCTCCCAACAGCACCTTAAAAATCTATCTCACCGATTCAAGCCCCGTGTTTCAAGCGATGTCTGAACACTTCTGCCAAAGTCAGGCAGAGCTACTACCTGCTTGAATGCAACTAGAAAATTCTGGATGCTCTTCGATGAGCGCTTTTCCGAATTCAGCACACGTTAGATGTGCATATTGGCGAATCGCCCGATGACTGGAGGAAAATTTCTGTAAACTTTCAATATACAAATTCTGCCATGCATGATAGATGTGCGTCATCCCAACACGTTGCATAGCATCACTTTTGGCATACACCGCATGCTTAAAGGCAATAAAAGATTTCCAATGGCGCTCAGAGAAGCAATGAATGAGACCGGAACACATCATACAAAGCGTTTCTATAGTTGCTTTAAGAATGATTTTAATAGCGCGCAAAACCAATACTCCAACCCCCATCAAAAAATTCACCACACTCATTGCTGCCAATAGGGGCATGCTGAGAATATCTTGAAATCGATTCCGCCAAGCCCGGTGCCAATGCCATTTTCCCAACAATAATCCTGGAATGAACCCCAAAGACAGGCATGCAAACCGCACAATATTCGTGATAAAAGTCAGCAATGTTAAGACGGTATGTTTGACGGCACCTTGGCGAAAAGCCAGATATAAATAACCTACAAATTTAGCGCCTCCCAACCCAATGGTAAGCGGCTTTGCAGAATCAGATTCAAAACCGGATTGGTGCAGCGCCCATCCTGCAAGGGCCATTAAACCCAAGGAGACCAAGATATCTGGACCATGATCACGCACACCGCTAACCGCTCGCCCCATCAAGCTGTAATCGCCAGAGCATAATCCTTCTGCTCCCAAAAAATATAATTTGGCAATGGTCGGAGGACCACTGGTGGCCACCATCGCTGATCCATGCCCAAACCATGCCCCTGCGGTTTTATTCAACCCCACAAATGCATCTATCAAGCCAGGCATTCCCAGTTTGGCCGCAGCCACTTTTGCAGCCGACAATGCACCGGGCACGAGCAAGAACACACTCCCCGCTGCCATCAATCCCGTCGCGGTTGTCCAAATCACCGGTGAAGCCTCAAACTGCTCTTCAAAAAAACGAGCAAATTCGGATAAAAAAGACCATGTGGCATGAAGCAATGTACTCGGTTGTGCGGGTAATGCGATTTCTTTTATCTCTGGTCGTTCGCTACACCAATCACTCAAAAACCACTGACAACAAAGCGTCCAACAAGTCAACAATGCTGAAGCCATATCCTTAAAAATTTGCAAAAAGGATTTCCACAATTCCAAGCAGGTGAGCCCTAGAGCTTTCGAAAAATTCGGTTGAGCGGCTTTGATGCTTGAAACGTCAATTTCATGCTGCGCTTTCAGAGAATTTTCTTCTGCGTCTGTTGGAAACAATCGTGCCCATACACGAGACCAGCCGCGGTCGAGGCTGGAGCCTCCC
>CAYGKN010000087.1:0-4184 GCA_964350565.1 uncultured Gammaproteobacteria bacterium | reverse complement strand
ATATGGAAATGGGCTTTGTTTGGAGGTTTGGCGGAGCTGGTTCGTTTGTTGTTAAGTTTTAATTGTGATCCGTATCAATATATTTCTTCACTTAATGCCTTATGCTATTCTCGCAATGCTTCTCCGGGGGTGTTTTGGCTATTAGGGAAGTTTCTCTATGTAGACAAGCGTTTTGATAGTCTTCGAGGAGGTAAGACCGGATGGACCATGGCAGAATATTTTTCGACCCCCAAGACTAAAGAGTTTCGAGATGGAACGGACATTAAGGCCAGCACCATGTTTAAGGTGATGAAAGATTATTATTTGGAATATCATCATCACCATCAAGAATTAAAAACACTTGTTGAGACTGCTGAAAAAAATCAAACCACAGCGATTCATTGTTTGCCTCAAATAATATTAAAACGTCATAAAATATTGCGATTGCTTCTTCCTTTTACGGATGCTTATTGGGTGAGTCAGAATGTGTATACTGTTCTGTATTCTGGGACTGGAACTGAGGAAAGTTCTTTTTGGAGAGAAAAAGTTAGAGATCACGCGCTTTTTTATATGGGTGAGTTTTCCATGGAGGTTCAGGGTGCGATGAAGGATTGGAAAAGCTACTGCCAGGCAGTCAAGGACAGCATTCTCATTGATCAAAAAACCGATCTTTCTCAATTTGAGGCGCTTTATGCAGATTGGCAGCAATTAATGGGTGAGTTTGTCCATTTGCATACTAAAAATTTCAATGAGAAAGATCACCGCTATTATCGTGGTTTTTTCTCTCAAACGTGGCAGCAATATTGGTCTGATGTGCTTGCCAATACCTTTCATTATCCGCAGTGGTGTGTAATTTGGGTGGATTTTTTTGAAGGTTGTCTGTTCTCTACTAACGATTTGCCTAATGTAGCAGTTTCTTTAGAATCCAAAAAAATAGATCCCATCAAGCAAATAGAATATCAATTTGAGAAAGTGAAATATTATTTGCCTTACACCCATTCAGAAAAATCAAGAAAAGCGTTATTGCAATTATTTCCATTTTTAGGAAAAGAAACATTCACAGAGGGGATTGCTTCATTGTCGGATTTTATTGGGGAAGAGCAAAAAGAAGCGGTGATGGTGCCTCACCTCACCTTGGCCGAGCGTTTTTCTCAGCGCATAGAAGAAACTTTAGAAGCAGGGAGAGTGGTGTTTGCAGAGTATCGAAGCGCTGTGCGCTTGCGAAGGAATGCGAATGCTGAAAAAGTCCAGAGGGAAACTATCGAATTGCATCAGGCATTTGCTAAAAGGATGGAGAGTCTTTCAGACAGTTCTCATGATTATACAGGATTAGTTGCTGCTTGGGATGAAGAGTGGAATGGATTTAAAATACAATTTATGGAAGATAGTGAGTTATTTTTAAAAAAAATGCAACGAGCAGGTTTGGATGAGATCAATGAATCCAAAGCATTAGAAGGTTGTGATGATGTTCGGGTATGGTGGAATCTCATTTCTCGAGCTCAGAGAGCGGATAAGTCTACAGGAGAAGTCAGGGCCTCACGGTTGCTCAGTGTGGTTTATGGGCTGTATGGAGTTTATGCTCGAAGGAAAGAGAGCTTGGGGCAAGCACAGCAGGAATTCTTATCAGCAGATACTGCGCTGAAAGTATTAGAGCGTGCATCGGGTATGTTTACTGCTTATTTTTCTTTGGTTCGGGTTTTTTTGCCGGCTCTGCGATTGAATCACTGGGAAAAGTTTTATGAGCAGGAAAACCTTCTAACACCGCTTAAAGTGAATATTGCTCGTGATTTTTTCTCTGCGCAAGTTAGGCAAATCTTGAGAGAGGCTGCTGAGCAGTTAACCGCGCTGAAAGATTGGTTAACGAATCAATATGTGAGCCCTGCATTGGATCAAGCGCTTTCTTCTTTTGAATCCAATTTGAGAGAGCAGTGGGTTGCTTGGTCGCAGGAATGCCAGGAGCTATTTGCGGGAGAAGAACAATGGGAATTTAGCGCAAGAGTTTTGAATGAAGGTTGGTGGAATCAGTCTATTGCTAACTTGCCGAAGCTATTAAAGCCCATGCCCACCGGGGTGTTTGGGCGGTTTGCGGCTTTTTGGAAAATCCCAGATTTGCCTAAACTTCCAGTGTCTAGGAAGGGAGATGACTTAGGGGAGTTTTCTTCGGCGCAAAGTGCTTCTCAGAAGAAGCCTTTTTCTACTTGGAGTTAATCAACGCCGTTTTATTCCTCTAGTATCCTCCTGTTGAGTTTGATATAGTGAAGGGGTTGTGGCAATGGCTTTCAATATCGTGATTTGATGTTGATTCGGGGAAATTTTTAAGCTATTGCTACAATCTGACTCGATATTTAGGCTAGAGATGGCATGACAACACAAACCTTACATCGGACCAACACCCCATCGCTTCTCATGCGGGCATTGGGGCGAGAAGTCTTGCCTCGTCCGCCCATGTGGCTGATGCGTCAGGCGGGTCGTTATTTGCCCGAATATCGGGAACTTCGAGCGGATGCGGGTGATTTTCTGAATCTATGTTATACCCCTGCCTTAGCTGCTGAAGCGACCTTGCAACCGTTGAGGCGCTTTGCTTTGGATGCGGCCATTATTTTTTCCGATATTTTGGTGATCCCCGATGCGTTGGGATTTGAATTGTATTTTTCTAAAGGAGAAGGTCCTCGTTTTCGAAAGCCTTTGGAGAATCTAGAGCAGCTGTCGCAGTGGCAAGATTCTACCAAGCTACAAGCCGTTTATGAGGCCATTGCACAGCTTAAGCCTCAATTGT
Source organism: uncultured Gammaproteobacteria bacterium (assembly GCA_964350565.1). GTDB lineage: Bacteria > Pseudomonadota > Gammaproteobacteria > CAYGKN01 > CAYGKN01 > CAYGKN01. Next base: position 1,429 of record CAYGKN010000087.1, on the reverse strand, counting down.
CGGTGCCATTAATTGGGTTTGCTGGAGCACCCTGGACATTGGCTAGCTATCTCGTCTCTGGTGGAAGTGATGAGGGTTTTATTCCCATTAAGCAGCACTATTATCGCGATCCGCATGGGTGTCGAGAATTGCTTTCTCTGTTGGCTCGATGTGTGGCAATGCATTTGCAAGCGCAGGTGCGCGCTGGAGCCGATGTGGTCATGCTCTTTGATAGTTGGGCGGGGTTGCTCTCTCCCCTGGATTATTTTCAAACCGGATATGGGGCGATTCAGCAAGTATTAGACATTTTTTATGCCGATCCTCAAATGGCTAAAGTTCCTAATGTGGTTTTTGCCAGGGGGGTGCATGCTGAAGTGCTTAACCGTCTTTCTCAGTTGCCGGTTTCGGCATTGGGTGTGGACTGGTCCTTTGATTTGCCGGTGGTGGCAGAACATTTCAAAGGGATTTGTGCCTTGCAAGGCAATTTAGATCCCGCCTGTCTTTATGCCTCTGCTTCGGCCGTGAAACAAAAAACGCGGGCGCTTTGTGATGCGATGGCCCATTTTCCTGGTTTTATTTTCAACTTAGGCCATGGAATTATGCCTCAAACACCGATTGAAAATGTTCAGGCCTTGATAGACGCGGTGCATGAGGGGAGTCATGGTTGATGGAATAGGGATTATTGTTGGGCGCTTTGATCCGCCCACTTTGGGTCATGTCGCTTGGATTGAGCGCGCGGCAGTGTTGTGTTCTCAATTGATCATCGGTGTCAATGGAGACAAGCAAGCTTTTTTGCCGCTAGAGACTCGTGTGCAATTGTTGAAAGAAAGTGTCCCTGCAGAAGTGAGGGTGGAACCTTACCATGGGTTGACAGTGAATTTTGCTCGCACACATGGTGCGAATTATTTAATTCGTGGTATTCGTGATGGGGTAGATGTGAGTGGAGAACTGCGTTTGGCGCGTGGAAACCGTTTGCTGGCACCAGAGCTAGAAACCTTATGGCTTGCAGCGGATCAGCCTCATGTGGCCATGAGTGCCTCATTGGTTCGAGAAGTGTGGATCTATGGTGGAGATATTTCCGCACTCGTACCTGAAGCCGTTTGTCGATATTGGGAGAGTCATCGTGGCACTGAAAATCACTGATGAATGTATCAACTGTGATGTTTGTGAATCTGAGTGTCCGAATGATGCGATTTTTCAGGGCGTGGAGATTTTTGAAATTCGACCCGAACGCTGTACCGAGTGTGTGGGGCATTTTGATGTGCCTCAATGTGTAGAGGTCTGTCCTGTGGAGTGTATTATTCCTGATCCAGAACATCCCCTGGAAGAGTCTAGTGAGCCAGAGTCGTAATGCCATGCATTGTTTAAATGAGCGCTTGATGCGTGATGCACCGGCGGTGGCCAAGTCCCACACGTCGATTTATCGTTTGGCCTCTCATCATGGCAGTGT
>CAYGKN010000086.1:0-4224 GCA_964350565.1 uncultured Gammaproteobacteria bacterium | reverse complement strand
ATGTGGGCTATAACTATTTGCGTGGAGAATTCTGGGCACCATTTTTGGCTTGTGAAAGAGCCATTGAAGAAGCGATGGCGGCAGGGTTTTTGGGCGATAATATTTTGGGGAGTGGTTTTTCCTTTCATTTGCACAATGTGTTGGGTGCAGGGGCCTATATCTGTGGAGAAGAAACCGCCTTGATGAATTCCCTAGAGGGCAAGCGAGGGCTTCCTCGTTTTAAACCCCCCTTCCCTGCAAATTTTGGTTTATATGGACGGCCTACAACGATTAATAATACGGAAACCTTGGCATCTATTCCTGTGATTTTGGAGAAAGGGGCAGATTGGTTTTTGGGGCTGGGGCGGCCCAACAATGGGGGCACAAAAATTTTCTGCGTGTCTGGTCATGTGCAAAAGCCTGGGAATTTTGAAGTGCCTTTGGGTATTCCCTTCTCTGAACTGCTTGAAATGGCCGGAGGGCTGGCCCCAGGTCGTCGCTTAAAAGCAGTAATCCCTGGTGGAACGTCTATGCCCGTATTGCCAGGAGATGTCATGATGAATACCTTAATGGATTATGACAGCATTCAAAAAGCAGGATCCATGTTGGGATCGGGCGCTGTGATTGTAATGGATGATACCACGTGTATGGTTGAAGTGATGGCGCGCATCGCGTATTTTTATATGCATGAATCTTGTGGTCAATGCACACCTTGTCGTGAAGGTACGGGTTGGTTGTACCGTTTGTGTGAAAGGATCTTGCAGGGTAGAGCACAACTGAGTGATATTGATTTACTCAAACGTGTAGCTGATGGTATTGAAGGCCGAACCATTTGTGCATTTGGAGAAGCAGCAGCTTGGCCGATTCAGGGCATCGTTCGACATTTTCGCGATGAGCTTGAAACAAAAATTCGTGACAGTGTGATGCGTAATGGGCAGGCGGTGTAGAGATGGTAGATATTAAAATTGATGGCAAACCTTTATCAGTTGCTCCTGGAACCATGATCATTGAAGCCTCCGATGCGGCAGGCATTTATATTCCGCGTTTTTGTTATCACAAAAAATTATCGATTGCTGCGAATTGTCGCATGTGTTTGGTGGAAGTCGATAAAGTCAAAAAGCCCATGCCTGCTTGTTCCACACCGGTGACCGATGGAATGGAGATTTTTACCAAATCTCCGATGGCAGTAAAATCCCAGCGCATGGTAATGGAGTTTTTGTTGATCAATCATCCTCTGGATTGCCCGATTTGTGATCAGGGGGGGCAGTGTGAATTACAAGATCTATCGATGGGTTTTGGCGCGAGTGTTTCGGAGTATGCTGAGCCGCGTCGTTCCGTGCCCGATGAAGATATCGGTCCATTGATTGAAACTGAAATGACGCGCTGTATTCACTGCACCCGTTGCGTGCGTTTCGGTGAAGAAATTGCAGGAATACCAGAATTGGGGCTCACCGCCCGTGGAGAGACGGCACGCATTGGAACTTATATAGAAAAATCTTTGATCTCCGAAGTTTCAGGCAATGTCATTGATCTATGTCCGGTGGGAGCGCTCACGTCTAAGCCTTTTCGTTATCAAGCCAGAGCCTGGGAGCTCCAGCAACATCCTTCCATTGCATTGCATGATTCCATGGGTTCGAATGTCTGGGTGCACACCCGAGAAAGTACGGTGATGCGTGTTCTGCCTAGAGAGTCTGAAGCATTAAATGAAACCTGGGTCAGTGATAGAGACCGATTTTCTTATTTGGGACTCGCCCACCAGAATCGATTGACCATGCCCAAGCTTAAAGTGCGTGGTCAATGGCAAGAAGTTACTTGGCCTTATGCGCTGAATTGGTTTGCACAGCGGCTTAAAGATACGGCAGCTGAGGATGATTCTCCACAGATTGGTTGGCTTTCTCATCCCAGCTTGAGCATGGAAGCCTTGTACATGCAAAAGAAATTGGGGCAGGCACTGGGTTGTAAACATTTCGATACCCGAATCCGGCAGATGGATTTTTCAGCCGGCGTGGAGGTCGATACAGCCAGTCTCGGTATGGCGTTTGCACAAGTCTCTTCCTTGAAAACTTTGGTATTGATTGGCTGTGATCTTTGGCAAGAGCAACCCGTATGGGCCACTCGCATTCGCCAAGCGGCGCTACGTGATTTATCTGTGTATAGTATTCATCCCAAAGAGTTGGATTTGCGCATGCCTACCGCTCATTGGTTGAGCAGCTTAGATGACATGATTTTACAATTGGCGGGCGTTGCCCGCGCCCTGTTCAATCGTGGGATCAGCGCATCTCCTGAAGTCGAGCGTTTATTGGGCTCTGTGGAGGCGCTTGCTCAGCATGATGCATTGGCATCAGCGCTGCTCGAAGGTAATGGGCATTTGGTATTAGGAGCATTTGCACATAGTCATCCTTCTTTCGCTCAATTGCAGTATTGGGCCCGTGTGGTTTCCACACTTTCCTCTGCAGGATTGGGTTATTTGCCTTGGGGGGCAAATGCCCGTGGAGCCCATTTGTTGGATTATTATCCTCAAGGTGCTGAAGGTTTAGATGCGTCTGCGATTTGTGGAGAATCTCTCAAAGGATATGTGTTATCGGGTGTGGTGCCAGGCTTAGATGTTGCTTGTTCTCAGTCCTTAACTCGTTCTTTGGATCATGCCGATTGGGTGGTGTGTTTATCCGGCTTTTGGGAACCTGAACTTGATCGTGCAGACTTGGTGTTGCCTGTGGCGCAATTCGGGGAATATGGGGGGCATGTGGTCAATGCTCAAGGCGATGTCCAGCATTTTGATGCCATTGTTTCTCCCCCAGGACAAGCAAAACCAGAATGGAAAATTTATCGCGTATTGGGAGAATTGCTTGAGAAGCCGGGTTTTGACCAAACCCACGCTCAAGCCGTATTTGAAGAGTGCGCTCAGCATTTAACGGAGGAGGTGAACCCTTCTCATTATCAGGCACCGGGGTTGGTGCCTCATCATCAGAGATTGATGTGCATGGGGACCTGGCCGGGTTATCGTATCGATTCCTTAGTCCGTCATAGCGAACCATTGCAAGTCTCAGCAGCGAATGTATTGCCTGGGGTGTATATGCATCCCAATACTTGTGAGGCATTGTATTTGCGTGCTGATCGGGATGTCAGTGTGTCCCAAGGCGAAGTAGAAATCCGTTTGCCTTTGCGTGTAGATGCATCGATGGCAGAGTATACTGTCTGGATCCCCGTGGGATTTGCAGAGACTTCTGGATTGGCGGCAGTGAATGGTCCAGTCAAAGTGTTTCAGGGATCTTAGTATGTGGTATTTTTTATTTTTCACTCTCCTTAAAATTCTTCTGATTGTGATTCCCGTGATGGGGTTGGTTGCTTATTACACATTGGCTGAGCGTAAAGTGATTGGGTTTATTCAAGTGCGTGTGGGTCCTCAACGAACCGGCTATCGCGGTATTTTGCAACCCATTGCCGATGGATTAAAACTGCTAACTAAAGAATTGATCATCCCCTCTGCAGCCCACCCATTTTTATTCTTATTGGCACCGGTGTTGGCCTTGGTGCCGGCATTGTTGGGTTGGGCAGTCATTCCTTTTGATGAAGAATGGGTATTGGCGCATGTTGATGCAGGCGTGTTGTATTTGCTGGCGATGACCTCCTTGGGAGTATATGGTGTGATTTTTGGTGGATGGGCTTCCAATTCTAAGTATGCGATTTTGGGGGCATTGCGCAGTGCTGCGCAAGTCATTTCCTATGAAATTGCAATGGGTTTTGCTTTAATCAGTATTCTATTATTGGCTGGCAGTACAAATTTATCGGTAATTATTCAACAACAAAGTGGGGGGGTGAGCCATTGGTTTGTTTGGCCCTTGTTTCCAGTATTTTTAGTGTATTGGATCTGTGCGGTGGCAGAAACCAACCGTGCGCCTTTTGATGTGGCAGAGGGGGAATCAGAAATTGTAGCCGGGTTCCATGTAGAATATTCAGGCATTTTATTTGGATTGTTTTTCTTGGCAGAGTACGCCAATATGTTGTTAATTTCATTATCAGCTGCCATTTTCTTTTTAGGAGGATGGTTATCTCCTTTTGAAGGCATACCCATACTGGCGCGGATGACTTCTTGGGTGCCAGGCATTGTGTGGTTGGGCATCAAAGGTGGAATATTTGCCTTTTTATATTTGTGGTTGCGAGCCACTTTCCCACGTTATCGTTATGACCAGATTATGCGATTGGGTTGGAAAATTTTGATCCCTGTCGCATTGGTGTGGTTGTTGG
>CAYGKN010000085.1:0-4227 GCA_964350565.1 uncultured Gammaproteobacteria bacterium | reverse complement strand
TGTTTATAATAGACTGGTTTATTTGGGGGTATCGGGCGCCTTTGTTTGTGACCAAGCCGAAAGAAGCCATGGCACTCATGTTATTGGCAGAGTATTTAACCAATCATGAGCATGCTTATTTATGCCATCGTTGGGTAGATCAGAAGCATTGGGTGTTGGAAGTCGATGTAGATTACAATCCTTTTTCCGATTTATTGGGGCAATGGAGTTTAACATTTACCTTGCCTAAACGAGGAGGGGAGAAGCAATTATTGGAGGATTGGAGAAAGATTGTTAAGCGATTGCAAACACAACCCATTAGTAAAAAAGCATTTAATCAAGTCCGCACACAATGGATGGCACATTTTTGGTATGAGAAAGACAGTATGCTTGCTAGAGCCAATGCCTTAGGGGTATTGGCTGTGGTAGCATTGCCTGCAGATTTTTTGGATCAATTGATGGAAAGCCTCAATGATATCACCGCTCTTGATCTGATGAATGCGGCAAAATATTATCTAAAAGCCGTGCCGACGCTACAAGGAGAATTGTTGGCAGGGAGGAAGGCGCAATGAAAAAATGGTGGATGCTTTTTTTATTCATGGTCTCTCAAGTGCTGTGGGCCAACTTACCTGTGCCGATACATTGGCAAACTTCTCATGGGATGGATGTGTATTTTCTCCATAGCAATGAGCTGCCTATTGTAGATATTCAAGCGGTGGTGCGTTCTGGAAGTGCTGAAGATGGTAAAAATCCAGGTTTGGCATTGCTTACAGCGAGTGTGCTCACTCAGGGTGCTAAAGGTTGGAAAGAAAAAGATTGGCGTCAATTGTCCTTAGAAAGTGGGGTGATTTTAGAGACAGAAGTGCTTCCAGATTTCACCTTGCTCCATCTCAGAAGTTTGAGTGAACCCAGTGCGTTGGCCAGTGGTTTGAAGTTATGGAGAGCATCTTTGGTGCGTCCAGCATTTTCTAAAAAACTGGTGGATTGGCAGAGAGAGAAGCAAGCACTTTCATTAAAACAATCGATGCAGTCTCCTCAATTTTTGGTAGATCAACGCATGGATCAATATCTGTATGCTAAGCATGGTTATGCACATCCACCTTTAGGAACGACGCGCAGTATTCCAAAACTCTCTGCGCAAAAGGTCAAAGATTTTTATCGTGCACATTATCATCGGGCCAATATATTTTTCACGATCGTGGGAGACATCAGTCAGGAGAGAGCGCTGCATTTATTAGAGTCGATTGATCAGGCTTTGAATGTAGGAAGTACACAACCCTTATCTGTCTTAACATCCGATCCTCCTGCACCTCGATTATTTAAGATCCCCATGCCCATTGCACAGATCCATATGCAATGGGGGCAGTGGGCAGTCTCTAGAAAAGCAAAAGATTTTTTGCCTTTGTATGGTTCAGAATATGTTTTTGGTGGAGGAATGTCTTCTCGTTTGTTTGATGCGGTGCGTGAGAAAAAAGGGTTGGCCTATGATGTGCACAGTTTTGTAGAAACGGGTCTCTCTGGAGGAAGTGCGCGTATTGGTTTACAAACACGAGCCAGTGCTGCAGTGCAAGCCTTGGATACGCTTCATGAGACGTGGGTGGAATATCGCACGCAGGGCCCAAGTGCCAAAGAGCTTCAAGAGATGAAAGCACAATTATTGGGAGAGCAATATCGTCGTTTAGCCTCGAATGAAGGCCTCAGTCACTTATTATTAAAAATAGGTTTATATCACTGGTCGTTGGATCATCTTTCTCGTGCCAAGGCAAGGATTGAGGGACTAGAAGCTAAAGAATTACATAGGACTTTTGCTCATTATGTGAATCCAGATACTGCAAGCTTAGTGGTGGTGGGACCAGTTGCTGCGTTGAATCAGATTCAACATTGGTGGGATCATTCGCATGCCACGAAGTGAGTTTGTGGGAAAGATTCGCATTGTTGCAGGAAAATATCGTGGTCATGTGCTTCCGGTACTCACACAATCGAAGTTACGCCCCACACCGCATCGTCTCAGAGAAACGCTATTTAATTGGCTACAGCAAGATATTGCGGACTCAAAAGTGCTGGATGCTTTTGCGGGAACGGGTGCATTGGGTATAGAAGCATTGTCCAGAGGGGCTCGTTCAGTGACATTGCTTGAATCTCATCGAGAATCTGCGTTAGCCCTTCGCCAATTGTCCATGGCTAGCGAGTTAAAAATCTATGAACAAGATGCCTGGGCATTTGCTAGGACTTGTGAGAAGGCATCTTTTGATATTATTTTTCTGGATCCACCCTTTTCTCGATACACGCTTAAAGCATTGTTAGCTGCTTTTGGGGCGCTATTGGCCTCAGGGGGATATTTGTATTACGAGTCGTTGGCGAAAGATGAAGATGACTGTGTGCTTGATGGCTGGAAAACTTATCGAGATAAGGTGATGGGGGAAGTGAGAGGGCGGTTGTTATATGAGCAGAGATGAGGAGATGAGTGACTTAAAAAACGTATTAAATACGGAGAAGCAAGGGCGTTAGAATTTGTTGTAAACAATAGGTATTTTACGCGGGTTCAAAAGCAGAGGGATCAAATCATATATGTATTTTTAAATATTATTTTTGATTACTTTTAAGATAGATCGGTTGTGGCAGTGGCTGTAAGGCTAATTTTCTGGAAATTAAGGATGAGAATTCCTTGGCAAGAAGTGAGCGAGGTGTTAGAATGCATACCGGTTAGAGTTTTTCGGAGGTTAGTATGTCTGGGGAAGAAAAAGTTAAGCAGGAAAAGCCGCGTTTCCCTTCCTCTAGTGAAGAGTTAAAAAGAATCTTTAGAGGTCACTTGGGTTCTGCTTTTAACGAGGACCAGTACAAGCAGGCGATTAAGCGTAAGCTTGTTATCGGCTCTGAGAATGAAAAGGCGCGCACCATTCTTGATTGGTGGGGATCCACAAAACCTGCATTTATTCTTGATTTGGCAAAGTATGTAAACGATTCTTTGGATAACAATGACGATAATTTTTTGAACTCAAATAGTCTTCTATATTTGATTTTAAGAAGGACTGCAGACTATTTTGAACGAGTTGAAAGAGATCAACGACAAGATTACGTAAAGCGAAAAAAGATGTTTAAAGAAAAATATTCTGGTTTGCTTGACGAGAATCCTGATGACGTTTTGAATAAGAATTTTTACGTGCTCATCGAGTTTTCAACCGCGGTTTCGAGCTCCAACTCTAAAAAAATAATACGTACGATATCTTCTGTTTTAGAGCACATTTCAAATGATGCCTTTCAGGATTTTGTCAAGAAAGTTGACCAGCTTGATAGCTCAGAACTTAATATTAATCAAGTGGTTCAGGTTTTGTATGATTGCCACTTGAGTGGACTAAAGAATCGTGTTTACCGTATGCTTGATTCGCTTCCTAAATCCTGTTGGTTGTCTGAGCATCGCAATCTTTTTGGAGTCATGTTTTTCGATCCAATATTTCTGGCGATGAACATGGGGCCAGGTTCGGAATCGATTATTGATGAATCGCTTAGATACTTTGAAAGTGAAGAATTCACTTTGCAGACGTCTGATATTCTTTGGCAACAAATGAAAAAACTAATATCTGATTCTATCGAAGAACTTCCTAAAATTGGTTTCTTTAAGTTGTCGAGAGCTGAGCCTTCTCCGATGTTAAGAGATCTGGCCAAAACCGATAGTTTGGTCGAGGTGTTACGCATTTGTGTGACAAGAGCTTGCTATCCTGCTTTTTTGAATATCCGAGCATTTTTTGCTCTTTTTTTCCATCGATATTTGGCGGAGCGCTTTGGGGTGTCGGCAGAGGTTATTCAGGTGCAGTTTGATCCAGGTGAATTATTTGATGGGAAAGAGCCAGGCTTTAGGGAACATATTGCTAATGATATACTTTTTTGGAGCTAGAGATGTAATGTCGGCAGGAGTTGTAATTTTTTCCAGGGATGGTTTCGATCTTCGCTTTAGTCTGGTTCTTGGAAGGTTTTTCCGGTTATTATCTGTAAGTATTTCTGCTGTTTTTTCTAGTGCATTGATGTTAAGCAATATCGCTAGAGTTACTTATAAGCTAAATAAGTTAGATCACACCATTTTCTCGATTGCAACAGAATTTCGAATATTGATAGGGATTACCAAAATACTCTCGACTATATTTATGGGGCTTAGTGCTGTTTTCTACACTTTATTGAACTTTAGTAAGTTATCTGCATGTTATTATGCGATTTATGATAATGGATTGTCTAGAGGGGGGGGGGGGGGTTTTT
>CAYGKN010000084.1:0-4309 GCA_964350565.1 uncultured Gammaproteobacteria bacterium | reverse complement strand
CCTTTACTGCGAGTATGGTTTCGATCGTTGCTTGTGGAATCGGGTTATGGTGTGGCTTATGGGGAGACTCGGGGGGGATTGCCTTTTATGGAGAACTTCTTTGCCGGTGGTGCGGAGAGTATCCGAGGTTATGAATTGAACACTTTAGGTCCTAAGTCGCAACCCCAGAATTTGCCTTTGGGAGGAAATGCCTTATTGCTGGCCAATGTAGAATTATTTATTCCTCAGCATTTGAGTGAGAATGTTCGTCCCTCCTTGTTTATTGATGCGGGTAACGTGTACAATACCAGAAATGGGGGCGTAGATTTATCTGATTTGCGTTACTCTGTGGGCATTGGTGCACAATGGCGTGTACCCATGTTAGGTGTGTTGGAGTTGAGCCTGGCAAAGACTTTGAATGCGCGTTCTTCTGACAGTACGCAGGTTTTTCAGTTTTCTTTTGGCACGCGGATATAATTAGGAGGTGTAGCATGAAACTACTAAAATCGATGGTCATGGGTTCGATGGCTTTGTTATTGGGTGCGAGTATGGGTGTGGCGGCAGAATTAAAAGTCGCTGTGGTGGATATGCACAAGTTGTTGGATAAGAACCCTGAGTTGGTGAAAGTCAGTAAAGATCTAGAAAAGCAATTCAAGCCTAGAGAGGAGGCATTGCAAAAATTACAAAAAAAGATGCAGGCTCAAAGTGAGAAGCTAGAGCGAGATGCCAGCACCATGAGTCATTCGGAACAAGAAAAGCTATCGAATGCTTTGGCGAAAGGGCGTCGAGAGTTTTATCGTGATCAGCAAGCACTACATGACGATGTGTCATTGGCGCAGCATCAGGCGATGCAAAAGATTTTTGAAAAGGTGCATCATGTAATTGATGATTTGGCCAAATCTGATGGATATGATCTAGTATTACAGAAGTATGGATTGCCATATTCGAACAATCGCATGGATATTACAGATCAGGTGGCCAAGAAGTTGGCTGCATAAATCTGTCCATTAGGGAGCTAGCATGTCAAACACTTACACTTTGTGCTATTTAGCGGAATGGTTATCTGCAGAGTATGTCGGAGAGCCAGATTTAGAAATCCGTGGGTTGTCGTCTTTGAGTGGAGCGAAGGTTGGGGATATCTCTTTTTTATCGAACCCGCGTTATCGTGATCAATTACAATCAACCAAAGCCAGTGTGGTGATTATCAGCCCACAGGATCGGGCGCATTGTCGCCAGGCGGCCATGTTGATTGTCGAAGATCCCTACTATGCCTATGCCCGGGTGTCGCATTTATTTGCGCCGCAGAGTGAGAAAAAGGTGGGTATTCATCCCACGGCCATTGTGGGAGAGGATTGTGAAATCCATGAAGAGGCGAGTATTGGTCCTTATGTGGTATTGGGAGATCGTATTTCGATTGGCTCTGGGGTGAGTATTGGTGCGCACAGTGTGTTGGGCGATGATGTGTTTGTTGCTGAGGGCAGTACCATTCATCCTCATGTCACGCTGTATCCTAAAGTGAAGCTAGGGCCTGGTGTGGTGATCCATAGTGGTGCGGTATTGGGATGTGATGGCTTTGGTTTTGCCAAGCACGATGGTGGCTGGTTCAAGATTGCCCAAATGGGTGGTGTGGAGCTTGGACGTGAAGTCGAGGTGGGTGCGAATACCACGATCGATTGCGGCGCTTTGGGAGATACGCAGATTGGCCATGGGGTGAAGTTGGACAATCAGATTCAGCTGGGTCACAACGTCAAAATTGGTGATCATTCTGCTCTGGCCGGTTGTGTCGGTATTGCGGGCAGTACAGAGTTGGGACAGCATTGTTTAGTGGGTGGTGGTGTTGGTATCGCTGGTCATTTGAGCATTGCAGATAATGTGATTTTAACGGCGATGAGTGGTGTGGCCAAGTCCATACCGGAATCTGGCGTGTATTCTTCAGGCTTAGCGGCGATGCCGGATAAAAAATGGAAACGGGTGTATGCGCGTCTTGCCCAGCTAGAAGAAATTGTGCGTCGTCTGCGTCAGGTGGAGCGTTTTCTTGAAGATCCGTTAGAAGAAGAGGAGTTTTGAGGTGGTAGGAGGGGATATACTGTCTATTCGTGAGACACTTCCGCATCGTTATCCTTTTTTATTGGTTGATAGGGTGCAAACGGTACAGCCGGGAGAGTTTTTGGTGGCCATTAAGAATGTCACCATCAATGAACCTTTTTTCAATGGTCATTTTCCGCAGCAGCCGATTATGCCAGGTGTATTGATTATTGAAGCCTTGGCGCAGGCCAGTGGTATTTTGGCTTATTGGACGGAGTATGAAACGTCTCCTGAGGAGTTGCCCTTGTATTTATTGGCTGGTGTAGAGAAAGCGCGTTTTAAGCGACCGGTATTACCTGGTGATCAATTGACGTTACATACACAAATTTTGCAGCGTCGATCTCGCATTTGTCGTTTTCAGACTCGTGCTTGTGTTGGGGAAGAGTTGGCTTGTTCGGCTGAAATTTTGAGTGCCACTCGGGATAGTTTATCGTGATTCATCCAACAGCGATTATTGATGACAGTGCCATCTTAGGTGACGGCGTTTCTGTAGGGCCTTGGTCGTTGATTGGGCCTGGTGTGCGCATTGGAGCAAATTGTCGTATTGGTGCTCATGTGGTGTTAGAAGGACCAACGATTTTAGGTGAGCGCAATGAGATTCATCCATTTGCGGCAGTGGGCGTGGCACCTCAGGATAAAAAATACCGCGGTGAGGCGAGTGAATTGGTGATTGGGGATGACAATGTCATCCGAGAAGGTTGCACCATCAATCGTGGTACTGAATTGGGTGGGAATCTCACCCGCATTGGCAATGGTAACTTGTTGATGGCTTATGTGCACATTGCGCATGATTGCTTGATTGGCAATGAGAATATTTTTGCGAATTATTCAGCGCTAGCGGGCCATGTGGTGATAGATGATTATGTGGGTTTGGGTGGATATGCAGCGATTCACCAATTTTGTCATGTGGGTTCGTATAGTTTTATTGGCAAAGCCTGTATTGTGACGCAAGATGTGATGCCTTATGGGTTGGTTTCAGGAGAAGGGGGTAAGGCTCGGGTTTATGGATTGAATAAAGTGGGGTTAACGCGCCGAGGGTTTAGTGCAGAGCGGGTGCAACAGCTCAAACAGGCGTATGGAGTGATTTTCCAGGAAGGGCATAGCCGAGAAGAATCGATGGCTTTGTTGGATTCGATGAGTGTTGAGAATACAGATTTAGTGCCCTTGTATGAAGCGCTTTTGAGAGCAACGCGGGGGATTACGCGTTAGCGAATGGGTTACTTCTTTGTAATTTATTGTAATTCATGATGGTCTTTAAAAATTGGTCTATTTTTTGTATAATAAAAATCGGTGTTCGGTGTATGAGGGGCCCTTGATGATTGATGACGAAAAAGATGCCATTCGAAAAAATCCTTGTGGTGTTTGTCGAGCGCGTGGTATGCCGGTGTGTAAAGGCCATGGTGGCGGTGGTGACGAAACTGAAGAAGAATCAGACGATCAGGAAACGCCTCGTGCTGATGAGTATTTTTATAAAACACCAACACCTTTCTTTAGTGCTGTTGAAGATTCTCCTGTCGGTGGACTCAGTACGATGTTAAAAAAAATGAATAATAAGCAAATGGAGGAACCTGGGTGTATAGAGACGGGTAGGAGAAAACCTGCTGAAGATCAAGATCAAGAAGGCTTAGATGATCAGAAAGGGATGTCCTGTTAAATGACAATTACCTCTGCCGATCCTGTTTTTTCATGATGTTGGGCAATATAGCATGACTGATTGGCACCATGACTCCACGAGGTCTCGCGGCTTTTGGGGGTATGGCGAGTAGGGTGGCTTCCCCTTTGGCCATTTGTTCGTGTTCTTCTAGTTGGTTGAGATCATTTTCATTTCTGGCATCGAGATCGTCTTTCATGATTACGATTTCGACGCGTCGATTTTGGGCACGTAGGTTATCGGAGAGGTTTGGGACTCTGGGGCGGGTATCGGCATGGCCGATGACGACGAAGCGATGGGGATCGATTTTAGACTCTTCGATGAGCGCATGTGTGACGCTGGCGGCGCGTGCTGCAGACAGATCCCAATTGGAGCGGAAGAAGTGGGTTTCGATGGGGACATCGTCGGTGTGTCCGGTGACGGTGATGGTGCCTTTGATATTTTTAATGGCGTCACCGATTTTTTTGACGACGGGGAGGAAGTCTTTTTTGAGTTCTGCGGCACCAGATTTAAAGGAGCCTTTTTCCATGATACGGATAATGATTTTTTCTTTGACGCTATCGATTTCGATTTTTTTAGAGGAGACGAGTTGGT
>CAYGKN010000083.1:0-4499 GCA_964350565.1 uncultured Gammaproteobacteria bacterium | reverse complement strand
ACGGATACATGAGCGCCGTGAACAATGCGGCTAAAAATAATTGAGAAAAAAGATGTGATTCTTTTTTATCACCCTCATCCGTCGCGTTGAGAAAACCACCCAGCTCAACCGACCAAGCTAAGTTTCTAAACCCCTTCTCCACCTTTGGTTTCACATACGTGTATGCAGAGACCATGGAAATCACACATAGACTGAGTAAAAGGACGGTGCCCCCCACATTACCGAGGGAAAAGTGCCCCCAGAGTTGAATTTTTTCAACGAAATGTTGACCAAATAACAGCGTTAACCCAAAGGCTAACCCCGCCTGACCATAACCAAAAATTGCTCCCATATTTGTTAAATAATAGGCGGGCACTCGTTTCCCAAATTCAACTTCTTTCGCAAAAAAAGTATCAAGAGCCCAAATCAAATCCTTACGTCTCGATTTGATTTCTTCAGCAGAAATCTGCTTGAGATAGAGCTCTACTGCAGATACAGGGGCTGGTAATTCAGGCCAAATCGCTTTCAATTGACACTCTTGTTCGATGAGATGGCGCACTAATTTTAAAAATGCCGCATGAACTTCTTCGTTTTTCTTCAGTCGCTTTAGTGCCTCATCAACACCCCCTGCCTCTAAAGCAGCGCCGGAAGTATCCTCACCGACCTTTGGTTCAAGATCACCGATGCGTCCTTCCAACCAGTAATGACGCACGATGGCATAACTTTGAATAAATAAGGCTTTTTGATCAGATGTGAACCCATACACAATATCTTTGAGTGTGAATGTATTACCTCCAGAATTTTCACAGATCACTTCTTTTTTTTCATCACATAATGTTTTTGGGTCTTCATAGTTAAAACTACGCATTTCATTATCAACTTGATATTCTCCCAAAGAATGGGAGAGTAACTCCCACAGATAATTGACAAATTCTGTGCGCTCTCTCCTAGCATCTTCACTTTCACTTTGATCAAGGTCAAATTCTTGAGACAAGCGATGACTCAATCCCATGTAACGCGCGAGAACCCCACCCCGATTTGCTTGGACAAAAGGAGTCATTCGACAGCGATAGAACATCGCCAGCGCCAATTCGTGCTGATAGGCCTCCCAACAATATTCATCACTTTTTTCACTCTCCTTGACAATGGGTAAAGAGAGACTGAGCCGGTCAAACTTTTTGGCAAAACCTTGCAAATCACTCTCAAAAGTATCGTAGTAATTCGAGCGCACCGTCATCATGAGCGTAGACAAAGACTTTGGTGCACCAATGATCCACAAAACAGGAATAGACAATGCAATACTGGTGAGAGCCAACTGACCCAATTTGAAGAAAGACCCCACCAACTGAACCACAAAACGCCCCACAGCCAGTAAGAAGGACCAGCACTTAAATAAAAAAGTTACAGGCTTAGCAGGAAGGAGACGGTTTAAGCGCTCTCGAGGATCGAAAATCGTCGAGTAAGAACTCGAGGTATCTGGGGAACTGGTTGGTGAAGACCAAGGGCTCCCTTTATCTGTAGATATACTGCTCATAAAACCCCATCACTCAACCTGCTCAAACAGATGCTCAGGGTCGTCAAAACTGACAATTATGCATCCATTTCGCAAAGACTACGACAACTTCTCGCAAATGACAATTCTATTGCCTACATTTTCGAACTTTTTTCGAAAAAAAAATTATCTTGAAAAAACAGATGGTTATTATTTTGAATTTTGGGGAAAATCGGTTATCATCATAATCTTCGGCCCTGTGTTTTTGCACCCTGTCATTCCCGCACACCCTGTCATTCCCGCACACCCTGTCATTCCCGCGAAAGCGGGAATCCAAGACCCCCGCTTTCGCGGGGGTGACACATCCCCAAAAAAGCGCTCAACGCTTTTCTTTTCTAACGAGTTTTTCTTTAATACGTGCTGAGCGGCCACTGCGTTCTCGTAGATAGTACAACTTCGCTCTGCGTACAGCACCGCGTCTTTTTCTCACCACACTAGCAATCAGTGGGCTCACATAAGGGAACACCCGCTCGACACCTTCGCCTTGAGAAATTTTTCTCACGGTAAAGGAAGATTTGGTTTTGGAAATCACCACCCCTTCAAATGCCTGTAGGCGGCTTCTCGAGCCTTCCACCACTTTAACCTGAACTTCTAGCGTATCCCCAGGACCAAACTCTGGAAACTGTAAAGTGGTCTGAGCAATATCCGCATCCACCGCTGCGACCCATTTCGTTTTATTCGTCATCTTCTCTACTCCTCACCTGTGCAATACACTCCAAAAGCCAACGCCTCTCAAGCGTGGTTAATCCCCGCTTAAAAAGCATATCTGGGCGAATGATCAACGTCCGAAGCAGGGATTCGCACAATTGATGGCGAAATAGCTGCTCATGATGACCCGCCCGGTACACCGCAGGCACCCCGTCTTCTCGCCAACAAGCCGGCCTGGTGAATAAAGAGGGCTCTAATCGCCCCTGCTCAAATGATTCATCAGCCAAACTTTCTGGATTGCTCACACCACCAGGAGAACACCGGGCAATGGCATCAATGATACACATTACCGGCAATTCCCCGCCACTGCACACCATTTCTGATACAGACCACACTTCATCGACTGTGGCAGAAATGACCCGCTGATCAATGCCCTCATAGCGCCCGCAGATAAAAACCAGCGGCTCATTCTCGGTGAAAAACCGCGCGATCCGCTGCTGAGTAATTGGAGCGCCAGAAGGAGAAGTATAAATCACTTTTGTACGCTTGCCTAGTCTTTTTTTAAAATATTCTACCGCCCTGTACACGGGCTCTGCCCGAATGACCATACCAGGGCCTCCTCCAAAAGGCCTATCATCGATATAACCATGAGAATGATCTGAGAAATCACGCAATTGCACCGTCTCTAGTGTGAGCGCCTTTGAAAGGGCACGCCCTGCAATACCAAACTGCAATGCTTCAAACATTTCTGGGAATAAGGTCACTACACCGATTTCCATCTCAGTCCATATTCCAATGCAACGTGATGGTCCGTGCTACGACATCGACATGCGCGATACTCTCCCCCATCACAAAAGGAATATCCAACCCTTTATCCAAGACCAACACATCATGGGCTGGAGTGTCATACAAAGAGATGACTTCACCCAAATCCTTTCTTTTTGCATCCACCACACGACAACCCACCAAATCCACCCAATAATAACTCTCCCCTGTTGGCAATGCCCACTGTGCTCGTGGCAAATAAATGGTGTGATTCACGAGAAACGCCGCCTCTTCCCGAGATTGGCAAGGCGCAAAACGCACCAACATGGGCTGACTGTTAGGGCGAATTTCTGCAACTGCTAAACGATAATAATCGCGATGATGGCAAACCCACCAATGTGGAATAGACAAAAGATTGGCAAGATCATCGGAATAAGCCCGACACTTGAGCCAACCCTGCAAGCCATGAGGAGCATGGAGACGCCCCACAGCAATCAAATCGGCTGGAGGCGCTTGCGGTGTGAGGCCTAACAAATCACTATGCAGCTTCTGTGGCCGCTGCTGATTTCTTCGCTTGCTTAACCAAATTGGCCACCGTTTCTGTCATTTGAGCACCAGAGGCTACCCAACGATTCAACTCTGCAACATCAAGCACCAATGGCTTCTCTTCGCCTTTGGCCACAGGGTTGTAATAACCCAGCAACGCCTTAAAGCGTCCACGTGCCTTGGCTTTCTGATCAATCACCACAATGCGAAAAAAAGCGCGGTTATGACGACCCTGACGTGACAAACGAATTCTTAACATGTCATCCACTCCAGTAAAAAGAAGTAGTTTACCGAAGAATTAGGGAAAACGCAAGGAAGAGCCTGTCCAACAGGGCAATCGCATTAAAATGGTATTGACAATAGTCTAATGTTCTGATCTATTAGTATTTTTTGTACAAAGAAAGGAGTGATTAGTATGGATAGCAGTATTCATCAGCATTTTTCATGCGTTCGTGACCCTCGTATAGACCGCCAGAAAAAACATCCCTTAATTAATGTTATTTTCATAGCGATCTGTGGGGTGCTCTGCGGGACGGATAATTGGGTGGCGATTGAACGTTTTGCGAAGGTGAAAGAGGAGTGGTTAGGGCAATTTCTGGATTTGAGTCATGGTATCCCTTCACATGACACCTTCAATCGAACGTTTGCCGCTTTAGACAATAATGAGTTCACAGAATGTTTCATTGGTTGGTTGGTTGAGTGGGTTGGCCAGCAAAGCAAAGGAGATTCTATCGATTGATGGCAAATCGATGAGAGCAACCAAAGATGTGTGTGCTCATTTGGGGGCGTTACACTTAGTGAATGTTTGGTGTTCAGAAAACCAAATGTCACTTGGTCAATAGGTCGAATTTTCACCGTCTGTAAATTAAGCGCTTTACTTGGCGCACGACAGAGCGAAAGCAGAGGCGGACTTGCGCATGGAGATTCCCGCTTTCGCGGGAATGACAAAAACGGCGATGACAGACAAAAAAAATCCCGGAAAAACCAAGATAATGGAATGTGTAATAAG
>CAYGKN010000082.1:0-4533 GCA_964350565.1 uncultured Gammaproteobacteria bacterium | reverse complement strand
GGATTCATTTAGATCCCCGCTTTCGCGGGGATGACAAAGTGTGTCATTTCCGCGCGCTTCCTTGTCATTCCCGCGCCCTTCCTTGTCATTCCCGCGTAGGCGGGAATCTATCTTGGATTCATTTAGATCCCCGCTTTCGCGGGGATGACAAAGTGTGTCATTTCCGCGCGCTTCCTTGTCATTCCCGCGCCCTTCCTTTGATCTAAGCAGTGCAGAGTATTGGTATAATCTTGCTGCTCAAAAAGGGCACCAAATTGCTAAAGGAAATCTAGCTTCTGATTTTTTCAAGAATCGAAAAGGCTCTACATACCACAGAGAAAGTGAGGCGCTTAAGCCTTCTCGGAATTCTTCTGTCGACTTTTGAGAAACTGACCGGTAAAGGATTTCTTGCATTTGGCGACCGTATCCACATTGCCAGCAATGAGGAGCTCACCACCGCCACTGCCTCCTTCTGGGCCGAGGTCGATAATCCAATCGGCACATTCAATGACATCAAGTTGGTGTTCGATGATCACAATGGTGTTGCCGCGATCGCGCAATTCAAAGAGCACTTTGAGCAGTAAGTCGATGTCATAGAAATGTAGTCCTGTGGTTGGTTCATCCAGAATATACAAGGTGCGACCCGTATCACGCCGGGATAATTCTTTTGCGAGTTTAATACGCTGTGCTTCCCCACCAGAAAGAGTGGTGGCACTCTGGCCGAGTTGAATGTAACTTAGACCAACAGCCATTAAGGTTTCGAGTCGTCTGGCCAGTGGAGGAATGGGAGCGAAGAATTCCACGGCTTCTTCAACTGTGAAATTCAGTATGTCAGAAATATTTTTACCCTTGTAAGTGATGTCTAGCGTTTGTGATTGGTAGCGCGTGCCTTGGCAAATTTCGCATTTGACATATACATCAGCAAGAAAATGCATTTCGACTTTTAACACGCCATCTCCCTGGCATGCTTCACATCGACCGCCTTGAACATTAAAGCTAAAGCGTCCAGGGGAATAGCCTCGAGAGCGTGATTCTTGTGTGGAAGAAAATAATTCTCTAATGCCTGTGAATAATCCCGTGTAGGTGGCAGGATTAGATCGAGGAGTGCGTCCAATCGGTGCTTGATCAATGTTGACGACTTTATCAAAGTGGTGCAACCCAGAAATGGAATGGTGTGGTAGTGGTTTTTGTGTTTGAGCGCGGTTTAATGTGGTGGCGGCTACAGGATAAAGTGTGTCATTGATCAATGTGGATTTTCCAGAGCCTGAGACACCAGTCACACAAGTGAGTAAGCCCACAGGAATATCGACATCTAATTTTTTCAAGTTATTTCCTGATGCACCGACAATCTCAATCAATTGTTCTGGATTGGGAGCCTTGCGTGCGCCCGGATTTTCAATCACTCGTTCTCTTCGTAGGTATTGACCCGTCAGAGAAGTGGGGTGCTTGATGATCTCTTGAGGGGTACCTTGCGCAACAATGTTTCCCCCATGGCGTCCTGCGCCAGGTCCCATGTCAACGACGTGATCGGCAGCAAGAATGGCATCTTCATCATGTTCTACCACTAAGACCGTATTCCCTAAGTCTCGTAAGTGAGCGAGTGTTTGTAGCAAGCGGTTATTGTCTCTTTGATGTAAACCGATGGAGGGTTCATCGAGCACATACAACACGCCCACCAAACCGGAACCGATTTGACTGGCTAAACGTATGCGTTGCGTTTCTCCGCCAGAGAGGGTATCGGCACTGCGATGTAAACTTAAGTAATCTAAGCCTACGTTGATGAGAAAAGCGAGTCTGGAAGCAATTTCATTTTGAAGAGATTTCGCAATTTCCATTTCTTGTGGAGAGAGTTGCAGATTTTTAAAAAATGGCAGTAGAAATTTAATGGGTTCTTGAGTGATCTCTGCTAAGTTTCTTCCAGAGACGAAGACGTTTCTAGGAATGACGCCCAATCTGGAACCTCCGCAAGTTTGGCAGTGATCATGAGTGAGATATTGTGATAATTCTTCTCGAACGGCATCGGATTCCGTATCTCGATAGCGTCTTTCCATATTCGGCAGCACCCCTTCGAACGGCATTTTTTTAATTTCTTGTCGAGAAGTTTCTCCAAAGATAAAGGTAATTTTTTCTCGACCACTGCCGTATAACACCACTTCTCGAATTTTTTTGGGCAGTTGATTAAAAGGCGCATGGATATCAAATTGATAGTGCTCGGCCAACGCTTGTAATAGGCGGTGATAATAATAATTGCGTCGATCCCATCCCCGGATGGCTCCGCCTGAAAGACTCAATTCCTCATCCAAAATAATTTTATCGACATCAAAAAAAGGTTTTGCCCCTAATCCATCACAGGCTTCACAGGCACCTTGAGGATTATTAAAAGAAAAGGATCGGGGGCTGAGTTCAGGAATGCTGAATCCACAAGCGGGACAAGCATGCTTGGAGGAAAACGTTAATTCTTCGTAGGGCGCTTCTATCATGCTTACAAACACCAATCCTCCGGATAATCGAATGGCCGTTTCTAAAGATTCTAAAATGCGCAGTCGATTTTTGGGATTCACTTTGAGTCGGTCAATGACAATATCAATGCTGTGTGCCACTTTGGGATTGAGTGTGGGTGCTTGATCCAGCAAATGGATTTCACCATCGATCCGCACACGAGAAAAACCTTGTTGCTGCCAACGTTCTAATAGTTTGAGGTATTCCCCTTTGCGTTGATTCACCATGGGAGCCAATAACATGATTTTGGCATCTTCAGGCAATTTGAGGATCCCCTCTAACATTTGTTGCAAGTTTTGGGCTTTGAGGGGTTGTTGGTGTTTGGGGCAGTGTGGGGTGCCCACTCTAGCGAAAAGCACTCTGAGATAATCATAAATTTCTGTGATGGTGCCCACCGTCGATCGCGGATTATGGGAAGTGGTTTTTTGCTCGATAGAAATTGCAGGTGAGAGTCCTTCAATGAGATCCACATCTGGTTTATCCATCATGGATAGAAATTGCCTAGCGTAAGCGGAGAGGGATTCTACATAGCGTCTCTGCCCCTCTGCATAAATCGTGTCGAATGCCAAAGAAGATTTTCCTGAGCCGGAGAGCCCGGTTAAGACGATGAGTTGATCTCTAGGCAAGTCCAAAGAAATATTTTTCAGGGTGTGGGTTCTTGCTCCACGAATACGAATAAAAGACATTCAGCTGGACCTTAGTTGCTATAAGGTTTTGATTCTACATTTTTTTGTCCGATTTGTCCAAAGTCTTGAACCATTGTGTTTAAAAGGTGTCTTACATTTAGTATAATAATCGTGTTTGTTGAAGGAGTTGTTGTGGAGCGCTATGACTTATTGATTTATCCTCATCCCATTTTGAGAGAGGTAGCCAAGCCAGTGACTGTGTTTGGTGAGCCATTAGGAAAGGTGAGAGAGGGGATGATTGATGTTGTGAATCGCATTGGTCCTGAAAAAGTCGCTGGACTGGCGGCCACGCAGGTGGGTGTGACTCAGCGGGTGTTTTTGATGCATGACAAAGGTGAATGGTGTTTTATTGTCAATCCTGAAGTATTGTCCGAATCAGGTAGTGAAAAGGCCTATGAAGGCTGTTTATCATTGCCAGAGATTTCAGTGCTGGTTGAGCGTGCCACGACCATTGAGGTGCGTTATCAGAATGTTCAAGGTGAGGTGATTGAAGAGACCCTCACAGGCCATCCAGCCCGTTGTTTTTTGCATGAATTGGACCATTTAAATGGCAAAGTGTTGTTGGACTATCTTCCCATGATGAAGCGTCAATCCGCGTTGAATAAATTGAAAAAGTATCAGAATGCTGCCGGAGCATTATAAAACCTTAGCAAAGGTGGCTTATTCCTACATCCCCAGGCAGGGAATTTTAGGTGTGGGAACGGGGCGCACGGTCAATGCTTTTATTGAAGGATTGCTGGAATATCGGGATGAATTTTCTGCGGTGGTGGCCAGTTCGTTGGCTACAGCAAGAGCGCTGAAGGGCCGGGGATATGAAGTGGTCTCTCCCAATGAAGTCTCTCACATTGATGTTTATATCGATGGTGCTGATGAAGTCTCCACGCATAGAGTATTGATCAAAGGAGGGGGAGGCGCGTTAACGGGGGAAAAAATATTAGCGTCGATGGCCAAGCGTTTTATTTGTATTGCGTCTGCAGAAAAGCATGTTGAAGTGTTGGGAAAATTTCCATTGGCTGTTGAAGTGTTGGACTTTGCCAGGAGTTATGTGGCACGTCAATTTGTAAAGCTGGGAGGGGAGCCGGTGTATCGAGAGGGTTTTTTGAGTGATTACGGCAATCCGATTTTGGATGTGCATCATTTGGAAATTCTTGACCCTATGGCCATGGAAATTGCACTCAATCAATGGCCTGGTGTAGTGACGCATGGCATTTTTGCCTCTCGCCGTGCCGATCTGGTGATTTTGGGCAATGAGAAGGGTGAAATTTGGGAGTTTAACGAAGAACCCCTTGCGCTAGAATGAATCCCTGTCGTATCATAACGACTTCGGGGTATAGCGCAGCCTGGTAGCGCGCCTGCTTTGGGAGCAGGA
>CAYGKN010000081.1:0-4659 GCA_964350565.1 uncultured Gammaproteobacteria bacterium | reverse complement strand
GTCTTCTGATTCATCATTCATGGCTTTTCCTCTATTTCAATGACCAGAATCCATTGTTCAATAGAAAAATGCCGCTTTCTAGATGTGGTTAATTAAACGCTTACGATTTGAGTGCTTAAACTGTTTACGGGAAATCATTTTTATGGGCAAGGGTGTTACGTGTGTCTACTCCCGGCTGGTGTGTCTATGATTTTTTTGTCATAGTTTTTAATGCAATCGGAGAAGTTTCGGTAGAAATAAAGTAAGTTGCTGGGTTTATATTTCCCTTCTCTGATCAGGTTGATAATGAAATCGTGGAATTTGAATAGTATTGGCTGTTGGTTTAATCTGAAAAAATCTTTGATTCTGGATTCTGGGATGGCTTGACCTTGGGCAATCTCATCAAAGCTTGTCTGTACAGCAAGACCCAAAGTGGCGTCAAGCAATAATGGGTCTCCAGTATTATCAAGAAAAATTTGGGCATGATCTCCTTTTCCGATCCAGTCCCACCCCACAAAATAAAATTTTGCACAGTCCTTTTTGCAGGTTGGGGATAATAGATGGTAAAAATGATAGGTGAGATGCGTTTGTTGAGCACAACTAATTTTTCTTGCATTTATTAATTGGGATAAAGATGCTTCTGGGGTTTTGCTTGAACCATAAGGCTTTATCTGGTAGGTGATTAATGCAGAAAATATTGCTTTTCGACCTTCTATATTGATGTTTGGAAACAGAGGCTTTACGTGTTTTTTATATTGTTCAAAAAAAACAAGGATTTTTTCTGGATGATTTTGTAACTCTTGAATGGGAATATTGTTCATAAAATTTTCTACAGAAGTATATTGTTTTTTGATGTTCCATGATGTGCAAGACCCTGTAAGCGTTATGATGAAAAACAGAAAAAAATTAACCAGATTCATCAGATTGTTTTTTTTGGAAATAGTATTAAGCATCGAAAACTCCACCACAATAAAGATGAATGGTTTGATAAAAGTACAACAAATTATTTGCTTTGAAGTGCCCTTTCAATAGTAAATTGAGAATAAAATCATGAAAAGTTTTTAGGGTGTCATTGGGGTTTAGCTGATAAAAGTCCTTTAAATCTTTTTGGGGGATCGTCCGGCCATCAATCACCTCATGTAAAGTTGCAATCCCGACTAAACCAATGGTGGGATCTAAAATTAAAGGAACACCGGTGTTTTCTATAAACAACTGAGCATGATCTGAGCCATTTTTCCATTTCCAACCTGTATAGTTAAAGTTTGCGCAGTTTTTAATATTGCAGTTGGGAGAGAGCAAGCGATAAAGCTGGTAAGTGAGGTGTGTATATTGGGAACAGCTTAGCTTTTTTGCATGTAGTAGCTCTTGAAGTGTTCCATGTGGTGTTATGCTTGCGCCATAGGGTTTTAGTTGATACGCAAGCAAAGATGCAAAAGCAACTTTACGTCCTTCTTCATTGAGTTGAGGGAATATAGGAGGCACATCTCTTTTGTAGTGATTGAACAGCTCGATGATTTTTTCGGGGTGGTTTTGAATTTGATGAATGGGGGTTTTTTTCATGAACTTTACTAAAGTGTCATTGTTTTTCGCATAAGAATTGGTTAATGGTAAAATTAGAAAAAATAGTGTGATGAAACATGGCATTTTTAGAATAATCCTTTTTTTACTCTTGGAGATAAATATACCCAATATCTTTTGGATGAATTTGCTAGGGTTTTGATTCGATTTTTTATGCTTAGTGAAGGATCAGTGATTTTCTTTACTGACTCTGACAGAATTAAACGACATTCATTTCCTACTAATAATAAGTTTTGATAGAAGGGTTTTTTCGGCAGGAAGAGCTTCTCTTGCCTTGAACCGCTTTTAGGAAGCAGCGCTAAGAGTGCGTCTGCAACGATCTTACCCAATGCTTTGGAGTCGTATTGGTGACTGCGAATTAAATCCTCAAAAGTGCGATCAACCATATCTTGTATGGCATTGGTGTCTTTGAGTGCGGCGATGATTTCCGAAAAATTACTAAAATCTTTTTTCAAAGGAAGGTAATGTGTCCAAGGTTTGAGAATTCCACTGTATTCTCCTTCGAATAGGATCATCGCGGTTTTACAGGAAGCTGCTTCAAATGCTCGAGGCGAAATGCAGTTATTTACGAGTTTACCTTCATGGGTTTTTAAAACGGCCTGATAAATATCATCAAACGTTGCTTGAGGATTTTTTCTCATAAACATTTGGCATTGACGTTGAATGCTACCATTCTTATCCCAGATGCTTGAGCCACTTTCTGTACCTAGAACTGCTTTGGCACTTTGTAATGCTTGGTACCAGTTATCTCCATAAATGCGATCTTGCTCTTGTACGCTAATATCGAGATGCAGCTGGTGTGTTTGAGCTCTTTTTTCTACTTCTTTAGCAATATAGACTTTTTCAAAACCTAGTTTTCCAAACCATGGTGGGCACTCACGTGAGCGATAAAATATATCGATAGAACGCTCTCTCTGTGGAGGGGGAGAGAGGCTCAGTAAATGTTTTTCGACATATCCGGTTAAAATGGGGGTTTTTTTCATGTTGGGAAAATCGGGATAAGCAATATCTAATTGTTCCTCTAATAAAAGAGAGAACAATAGCGTGACATTTAACTCTTTCATGGCGCGTTGTGCTTGTAAGACATGGGCATACTCATCTTGTAGGCTTTGAAAAATTAAACCAGAGTAGTTTTTGAGTGCTTGATACGTTTTTTTAGAAAGAAAATATGGCATATAAGGGGCATGAGGACGAATACTGTAATGCAAGCCCACGGCTTGAAACTGATTTAGAAAATCGATATCTATCAAGCGATATTCTAAAGGATTGATGACCTGCCACGTGATGCGTTCATCACTGATCATGCCATGAATATGATCCAATACATTTTGTGTGGGGTGTGTGGTATTGGCCAGCAATAATGCTCGTGGCTTATTCATGGAATTTTATTAAATGCTTGACGATTTTTTCACTGGCATGTCCATCACCATATAGTGTAGGATGTTCACTCGGTAATGGCTGATGGAGGGTATCTAAGACCTTTTGATGGAGTGTCTCAATATCTAATGTCAATGGTAGCAATTGATTCCAGCCGGTTTTTAATAATTCCACCCATTCTGTTTCAGTGCGAAGGGTTAAACAGGGCTTAGATAAACAATAGGCTTCTTTTTGCAGTCCACCGGAGTCAGTGAGGATCAGCTTTGAGCGTTTTTGTAAATCATACATTTCAAGCAATCCCACTGGTGGGGAAACCAAAATATTTTCATGTCGAAGAGAGGCTTTATGAGACATCAAACGTTCTTGGGTGCGAGGATGCAAAGGCAATATGATGGGATATTCAGCAGCCAGCCTTTTGGTTAATTCTAAAAAATTTTCTAAACGTTCTGGATTATCTGTATTTTCCTTGCGATGCAAGGTCATCAAAATAAAATCCTCGCAATCTGGAAAGACTGGAGAAGGTGGGGGCAGAGACGAGAGGGTATGTGCGGCATCGACCATGACATCCCCCACCAAGTGAACACATTCTGTGATCCCTTCTTTGGCCAATTGCATCACGGCTGTTTCACTGGGTGCGAAGTGAATGGATGATAAGTGATCGGCTACAATGCGGTTGATTTCCTCTGGCATGGCACGATTAAATGAACGCAACCCCGCTTCCACATGGGCAATGGGTTGTTGTAATTTACTGGCAGCAAGCGCCCCTGCTAAGGTTGAGTTGGTATCTCCATAGAGTAAAACACAATCAGGCTGATAGTGTTCTAGATGATTTTCTAAACGTGACAGTATGGCTGCAGTTTGCAATCCTTGAGAGCCAGAGCCCACAGTGAGATTTTGTGCAGGTGGAGGTAGAGAAAGATTTTCAAAGAAAATATCAGACAACTGGGGATCATAATGCTGACCCGTGTGGATTAAAATTTCTTCTAGAGACGAATGAGCGGCAATGGCTTTGGAAACCATCGCGGCTTTTACAAACTGAGGTCTTGCCCCCACAATGGTTACGATGCGCATTCAGCAACCTCATGGGTATGTATCTCACTATTTTTATACAGTGCTAAGATATCTTGAGAGTGACCAAATCCTCGAATGTTTCCATGATCCAGCCATAGTGTATGTGTGCAAAATTGTTGAATGACGCCTAGATCGTGTGATGAAAGCACTAAAATAGAGGTGTTGTGAATCAACTCTTCCATGCGCGCTTGAGCCTTGTGTCGAAAATGTTGATCGCCGGTGCCAATGACTTCATCGATTAACAGAATATCGAAATTCAACGCGGTAGAAAGGGCAAATCCCAATCGTGTTAACATCCCCGAAGAGTAATGTTTTACCGGCATAGAAAGGAATTTTCCAAGCTCTGTGAATTGCTCAATATCTTGCGTGATTTCTTTTAAACGCGAAGACTCATTCATCATGAGGGAACGCAGGCGAATATTTTCATAACCGCTCAGTTCCATGAGCATGCCTACATGTAAATTCAGTAGGGTTCCAATGCGTCCTTGTGATCGCACCTCTCCAGACTGGGGTCGATAAATTCCTGCCATGGTGCGCAGTAGAGTTGATTTTCCAGCGCCATTGTGGCCAATCAACCCCAGACTATCCCCCTCTTTGAGTTGCAAGTCGATTTGATTCAATGCAGGGATGAATGCCGGTGTAGAAGTGGTGGGT
>CAYGKN010000080.1:0-4767 GCA_964350565.1 uncultured Gammaproteobacteria bacterium | reverse complement strand
TTGTCACCCCGCGCAACCATTGTCACCCCGCGCAACCATTGTCACCCCCGCGCAAGCGGGGGTCTCGCCCACAAAACAATTCATTACAATCAAACCCACCAAACCCATTCAAAAAACAACAAAAACTTATAATAAAAGTATGCATGGCATACGGTGACGGCATGGGAGAAATCAACGGCCAATTTTTTGTTGACGAAACAAATAATGAGCTTTTGAGTGAAATCAAGAACACTAACGATAAAGAAATCCAAAAAATATTAAGTGATTTCTTCAACCCCAAACATACAGAAAGATCTTCAAATAACTGCTATATAATACTTGGGACTTTTGCTTACTTTTCCCTGATATTTTTAATATCCCCATTAAACCTTACTGGAAACCTATCCCTCCTATTCTTAATATTTTCGATAGGAATTGCACTAGAAACAAAGCTCTTTATCGACAGAAATAATCTTGCGTTCAATCTCTTTGAATCAGAAAAAGGAATATCTCCTACACATGGAAATTATACGTATTATTAAAAGAATATTTTTTATAAAATCCACTTCACATCTTCATCTCCTTATAAAATCTCTTCAGAAAAAATGATGGAGTTATACAAAGAAACTGATAGGCAAAGCGAAATCAATGCATTCACAAAAAAAAACACTTCGTGAAATGCAATTAAAATTCCTTGCCGCAGATATAACGATGGCCTCTATTCCAGCCGTACTCAGTGGAATTTTGATTTATTCAGGAATTCATAGCATCAAAGCTTTTGCCCAATCGGCATCAACCATTGTCAACTATTACCCCAAATTCGTGATTACTTATTCACTAGGCGCTTTTCTTGCAGCACTATTGCTATCAGGCACCCTCTTTATCACTGCCAAATTATTTTCTTCAGCAATTAACACTTATCAAGACAATAGTAATGTCATCGAAGAATATACCAATCCCACAGCTCTAACTCTCGGTTAAGGCAAATAAAAATTCTTCTCATTCATATTAATTAATGAAGAATACTCAGTAGCCTGCCGCCAATTCCTCAGTAGAATTTTATCCGCCATTTCTGCTTCATGAATACCCACCGCTGGGGATAAGAAATCTGCTTGCATCACCGAGCAACCCAACTCCATCAGCACTTCCACTTGACGCGGATAATATACACGCTCAGCAAAGACATCCATATCAAAATGACTGGCACTGACACGAATCGCTCGCACATAAGCCGCTTTTTCTGGGCTGCTATCTAAGTCCAGTGACAAAGCCTGGGAAAGTAAAATTCCACAAAAACCCAATTGATGCAATCGCACAATAGACATATGCTCTTCACCATAGTCACTGGCCCAGAGCCGTACTCCCATTTTCTTTAAGTCCATCAAGGGTTGCTCTTGTGATTTCTTCAAGTGGCTCAAGGCCTTTTCAGAAATCTTCAATACCAACGCATGGGGTTCCACACCAAATTTCACCAAACGCTCATTCAATCGCTTCGTAAAATCCACGCTGAGCAACTGTTCTTTTTGTACAGAAACAATGATTGAAATTTTAACTGCATAAGTCTGATACCAATCCGAATAGGCTTGAGATAAGTGTTCTAATTGCCAATCCAGCAAGGAATGATACAAGCCGATATCACTTAAAATACCGATCACTGACTCATCGACTTGCTCCCAATCTCCTTGATTTTGCCAACGCAATTGGGCCTGAACATATTCGGTTTGCCCTTTCTTAATATGAATAAACGGCAGGACACTCAATTCAAAAGCATTTCTCATAAAACACTGCTGCAAAGATTTTTCTGTATTCAATCTCTCCATGGCAGCATGGACCATGGATTGCTCAGAGGCAATGAATGACTGCTTTTTGGTGGCTTTTCTCGTATCTTTGGAGAGTCTTTCTAAACCTTGAGAAATATTTTCCATATCGTTGGGGAAGATCAAGGCACCAATTTGCCAAAAAGCCTCATTAAACAACAATTGTGTTTTGGACAATAACACGCGTTGAATCAGCAACACACGTCGAAACAATGCAACGGGATCTTCAACCCATGGAAATAATAATCTAAAGTGCCTATCTGAAAACCAAACTGCTGATTCCAGTGGCATGAGGGTCTCTTTGAGTGCCCCTGCCACCAAGGCTTCGATTTGAGGATCAGTCATTTCATGCAAGGTTGAATCTGAAGCGGCCAAAGCAAACTCTACCATCACCACCTGATGTTTTAAGACTTTTGCCAACTCACAAGATTGCGTCAACCTATCAATAAAGCATTCATTGCTTACCCAAACCTCATTCAAAAGCGATCTGGATTTCTCCAATGGTTGCCGGGTGCATTGATAAGCACGAGATAAAGCCCTGGAAAGAGTGCTTTCATCCACCCCTCCTTCTATCAATACTGGATGAGGCAGATTTAATAATTCCGGAGAATTTAACCAAGTCTGCGGGTTCACTAACCAAATCACAGGCTTCCGAGACAGCGCCTCAGGGCTTAATGCATGAGAGGCACTCTGGAAAAAATCAACATCCACAATAAATACATGATGGGGATTACTGTCCTCTAACATCACAGACAAATCCATTTCCAACTGCATCCCTGAGACCAAAGAGGGCGCTAGAGTAGCAATCACTTCACAAAGGGTATGAGCGCGCTCACCAAATAAATACAGCGTTAGCACATGGGCTCCAACTTTCTCATTTCTCTAGTATAGTCTATGCATTGATTTCTTCGACATCTTTGGGAGGATGCCAATAACAAAACAGTTGCTTATCGATAGGCTTTTTATCCATCTTCTCAATGTGCCAACGCAAATTCGGCGCATAGAACAGCGTCTCTAGCTGATCCTTAACAAACATCAATTCTAATCGCTCTTCTCCACGCTTGACCACCCAGCCCCCTGGTTTTTCTTCGATATCCCATTTGGGATCGGGCTTTCCAAACAATACCGCAAAAATCAGTGGCCAATTTTTGATCTGAGAATAACGAGTGACTTGTGCCAAATCCACTTGATACCAATAGGCATCTTGGCCATTATAAAACCAAATTTCATTCAGAGGATTACCCAATCGCCACTGCAGACAATGGGGTTTGGCAAACCACAACTCCCCTTCTTGCTTCTCCAACACGCAATCCATTTTCAGATCGCCCTGGCAATGGGGTTTTAAGGTATATTGAGTCATGCGAATATGACCTTCACGAGAGGATTGCCAAAGTGCTGGCAGTTGAGTGGCCATCAGGCTTGTACACAAAAAAAACAAGGAAAAACATCGATTATTCATGCTCGCCCACCAGTAGCACTCGAGAACCGTTATGATCCATTTCACTCACCAGACCTGCAGCTTCCATGGCTTCGACCAAGCTGGCTGCTCGGTTAAACCCAATACGAAAGCGACGCTGAATACGGGAAGCAGAGACTTTCCTAGTTTCTAGCACAAAAGACACGACTTCGTCATAGAGGGGATCACTGTGTTCTACAGAGGTTGCTTCATGTGCAGGAATCTCTTCCTCTGTCTCAGTAATTTGCTGTAAATACTCTGGCGTGCCCTTCTCTCTCCACGCATCGGTGACACGGTGAATATCTTGATCACCCACATAAGCCCCATGGACTCTCAATGGCACGCCCGTACCTGGGGCCAGATACAACATATCCCCATGGCCTAAGAGTTGCTCGGCGCCTTGTTGATCTAAAATCGTGCGAGAATCAATTTTAGAGGAAACTTGGAAGGCAATGCGCGTGGGAATATTGGCTTTGATTAATCCTGTAATCACATCCACTGAAGGTCTTTGGGTGGCTAAAATCATATGAATGCCAGCAGCTCTGGCTTTTTGTGCCAATCGCGCAATGAGATCTTCGACTTTTTTACCCACGATCATCATCATGTCGGCAAATTCATCGATCACCACCACGATATAAGGCGCAGGGGTCAGTGGCACAGGGGTGGTGTCTCGAATGCACGGATCAATGAGTGCCTCGCCTAGTGCTTCTGCAGCGCGAATTTTTTCATTGAAGCTTTCGATGTGTCGCACCCCCAAGGCCGCCATGCGTTGGTAGCGTCGCTCCATTTCTGCCACGCACCAGCGCAGAGCATTCGATGCTTGTTTCATATCCGTCACTACAGGCGTGAGCAGATGGGGGATCCCATCATAGACTGACAATTCCAGCATTTTGGGATCGATTAAAATTAAACGCACTTGAGAAGGCGTGCCATGGTATAACAAACTCACCAACATGGCATTCAATCCCACAGATTTCCCAGAGCCTGTCGTCCCAGCCACGAGTAAATGCGGCATTTTTGCAAGATCGACCACCACCGCACCACCAGAAATATCTTGGCCCAAGGCCAATGGCAACGCGTGTGGTTGCCCATGGTAAGCCTTGGACGCCAATACACTGTGCAAATACACCGTAGCGCGTTGTTGATTTGGCAATTCCAATCCCACAACCGGTTTACCGGGAATGATTTCTACAATCCGCACGCGCACCACGGCCAATGCTCGGGCCAAGTCTTTTGACAACGCACTGAGTTTTCCCACCTTCACTCCAGGCGCCAAATGCAATTCCAAACGGGTAACTACAGGTCCTGGATACACCGCACTCACTTTGGCATCGACTCCAAAATCTTGGAGTTTTTCTTCGACCAAAGCAGCCAGCGATTCCATTTCACTTTTAGAATAAGAAGCAACTTGTGACTCTTTGATTTGAAGTAAAGCCAAATCTGGCAACGTGGAATCGGATTTCTTCAGCGTTTTAATTCTAGGTTCTCGAACTGGAGATACACGCACTGCTAATT
>CAYGKN010000079.1:0-5039 GCA_964350565.1 uncultured Gammaproteobacteria bacterium | reverse complement strand
CACCACCCCACCCCCACGTCGCCACGCAGTGGATAATTTTGTACTGCGCGCCAGAGCCAATAACCAAGGAAAAAATCCCGACTGGCAAAGTTATGAAAAACTCAAAACCGTCCTTGAGAAAAAAATCTTCTCCAACACCGAAGATTTATTGCCTGTGATTTCATTTAGCAGTAAAGCTTCTGCAGAAGATCAGAAAAAACATGATGAATTCATCAAGCGCATGGTCTCTAAAGGATACACCGCCAAACAAGTGCGATTACTTTGTGAGTGGTACCTACGGGTTAGAAAATCAAACTGAGCTCCAATATGTCACAAATCATCGATCGCCGACTCAACGGAAAAAATAAAAGCACCGACAATCGGCGTCGATTCATTGAGCGCTATAAAAAACAAATCAAAAAAGCTGTGGATGAAAGTGTTAAGAAAAAAAGCATCAGCGATATAGATAAAAGCGAGAACATCAAAATCCCCATCCATGATACCTCTGAACCCATTTTTCACCATGATAAAGGGGGGAAAAACACCATCATCCACCCAGGAAATAAAGAGTTTATCACCGGGGACACTTTCGACAGACCCCCCATCGGAGAAGGAGAAGGCAGTGGCTCTCAAGCCTCCAATGAAGGAGAAGGGCTCGATGAATTTGGATTCGAACTCTCTAGAGAAGAATTTCTTGATTTGGTATTTGATGAATTGGAACTCCCCGATTTACTGAAAAAAGAAATGGTCAAACTGCCGCAATGGCAATATGAAAAAACTGGGCATAGCGTGGTTGGCAGCGCCAATAACCTAGATTTAGTACGATCTTTTCGACAGGCACTGGGAAGGCGCATTGGACTATCTGGCTCCATTCGAAAAAAAATCCGTGAAATTGAAGAAAAAATCAATAACACCACAAAGGAGGAAGAAAAATCCGCACTCATAGAAGAATGCTCTCGGCTCAAAATTCGACTACAATCCTTGACGTTCATTGATCCCATCGATTTGCGATATCATCACCGAAGCAAGATTGAAAAACCTTCTTCACAGGCGGTGATGATTTGCATAATGGATGTATCTGGATCAATGGACTCTGAAAAAAAAGATATTGCTAAACGGTTTTTTATTTTATTGTATTTATTCTTAAATCGCAATTACAAACACATTGAATTGGTATTTGTCCGACATCACACAGAAGCGAAGGAAGTCAATGAACATGACTTTTTTTACTCTAGAGAAACTGGAGGAACCATTGTATCGAGTGCCCTGGATCTC
Source organism: uncultured Gammaproteobacteria bacterium (assembly GCA_964350565.1). Classification (GTDB taxonomy): domain Bacteria; phylum Pseudomonadota; class Gammaproteobacteria; order CAYGKN01; family CAYGKN01; genus CAYGKN01. The sequence continues at coordinate 3,785 of CAYGKN010000079.1, read as the reverse complement.
ACCCATCAAATCATTCAAGAACGTTTCCCTCAAAATCAATGGAATGTTTATGTGGCACAAGCCTCTGATGGAGACAATTGGGCCACCGACTCCCCCATTTGTGGAGACATTCTCATCAAAAAGATACTTCCTCTTGTGCAGTATTTTGCGTATGTGGAAATTCTTCCACGCTACCATCAAAGCCTGTGGGAAACTTATCAAGGCCTTACTGAAGAATTTCGACATTTCTCCATGAAAAAAATCGACGGGATAAATGAAATTTATCCAGTCTTCAGAGATCTATTTAAAAAGCGTGTCACATGAAAAAACCTCTATCCAACAGTAATGAATGGGATTTCGAACTCATCAAAGCATATGATGCCGCCATTGCAGAAATTGCCAAAGGTTATGGATTAGACACCTACCCCAATCAAATCGAAATCATTTCTTCTGAACAAATGCTCGATGCCTATGCGACTATCGGCATGCCCATTTTCTACAGTCACTGGTCATTTGGAAAAAAGTTTATTCAAAACCAAAAAACTTATCAGCGTGGCGCCATGGGGCTGGCTTATGAAATTGTAATCAACTCCAACCCTTGCATCGCTTACCTCATGGAAGAAAACACCATGGCCATGCAGGCATTAGTCATTGCACACGCCTGCTATGGTCACAACTCTTTTTTTAAAGGAAATTATTTATTTCAAACCTGGACCAATGCCAACGCAATCATTGATTACTTGGTATTTGCTAAAAATTATATTGCAAAATGTGAGGAACGCTATGGAACGATGGCCGTTGAGCGCACTTTAGATGCTTGTCATGCGCTCATGAATCATGGGGTTGATCGCTATCAAAAGCCTAAAAAACTTTCTCTAGCGGAAGAAAAAGAACGACAAACCTCTAGAGAGCAATTTCTACAATCTCAAGTCAATGAATTATGGAGGATTACAGTTCCACAAAACGAAGAAGAAAACACTCACTTTGAAAAACGCTTTCCAGAAACACCCGAAGAAAATTTACTATACTTTCTTGAAAAAAACTCTCCGATACTTGAACCTTGGCAAAGGGAAGTCATTCGCATCATTCGGAAAGTTAGCCAATATTTTTACCCTCAACGCCAAACTCAGGTAATGAATGAAGGATGGGCTACTTTTTGGCATTATACACTGCTCAATCATCTGTATGACGATGGATTAGTGACTGATGAATTTATGCTCGAGTTTATTCAATCTCACTGCAACGTAATCTACCAACCAGAATTCGATAGCCCCTACTACAGTGGCATTAATCCTTATGCACTGGGCTTCAAAATGATGCAGGATATCCGTCGCATTTGTGAAAAACCCACCCCAGAAGATAAAGAATTCTTCCCCAAAATCGCGAATACCAACTGGGTGAAAACCCTGGATTTCGTCATGCGAAATTTTAAAGATGAAAGTTTTATCGCCCAATATCTTTCACCCACCGCCATCCGAGAGTTTAAATTTTTTAAAGTGCTCGATGACGATACGCAAGAAAAAATTCATATTTCTGCCATTCATGATGAGTGGGGTTATCAAAAAATTAGAGAAGCCCTCTCTCATCAATACAATATCGGCAATTTTGACCCGAACATTCAAGTCTACATGGTTAACCAACGCACCGATCGAGCGCTCATTCTCAGGCACACGATTCATCACCGCAAACCGCTCTCTGAGAAAAATGCCAGTGCGGTATTAAAACATATCCATCACCTATGGGGATTCCCAGTCAAACTCGAATCGGTCGATGGGGAAAATATCGTGACAGAATGGGTGATAGAGTGATACCATAAGCATTCGTTTTAAGGCCTGAACTCTCCATGAGCTCTACAACAAACAACACTGACACCAAAGAAAACCTTCCGCCACAAAGCATCACTCTTCCTCAGCCGATGGAAGTCGAACTTTCTCAAGAGGAAGATAAAACAGATGAAGAATCAGAAACACACAAAGCATATTTAGGAAAGCTACTCAATCCCTAATTTTCTCAATCGATAACGCAACGCTCGAGCGGTGATCCCCAGTGCACTAGCCGCTTTAGTGCGGTTCCAACGGTGATCTTCTAGCGCTTCTAGGATTTGCGATTTTTCTGTGTCATCCAATAAACCGCCCAACGATCGCCTGGCAGTTTTCTCTGCGGATTTTGCCCCTTTCACTTGGGGCAATTGTAAATCTGCCACACCTATCTGTTTGCTCTCTGCCAGGGTAACGGCGCGCTGCAAAATATTTTCTAATTCTCGAACATTTCCAGGGAAGTCATAGCCATTCAAGGCCTCTATGGCTTCGGGAGACAACGACATACTCACATCAATGCCTTGCAGAATATAAGTGATGAGCTCAGGAATATCTTCTCGCCTCTGTGCCAATGCCGGCACTTCGAGGTGAATCACATTCAATCGATAATACAAATCTTCTCGAAATGCCTCTTCGGCAATCGCTGTAACTAAATCATTGTGTGTAGCACTCACAATGCGCACATCGACGGCTTGCTCAAAAGAAGCCCCTAGAGGACGAATAGCTCGCTCTTGAATGGCGCGCAACAACTTCACTTGCATTGGGAAGGGCAAATCTCCCACTTCGTCTAAAAACAAAGTTCCGCCAGCTGCTGCCGCAAAAAGTCCTGTTTTATCCGCATGTGCACCGGTAAAACTCCCTTTTTTATGACCAAAAAATTCACTCTCCAGCAATTCCTGAGGAATAGCCCCACAATTTACCGGCACAAACGGTGCTGTGGCACGCTGACTATAGTCATGTATCAATCGAGCCACCAATTCTTTACCGACCCCAGAAGGGCCGGTGATCATCACATTGGCTTCGCTGGGAGCAATTTTTTTGATCACACGACGCAATTCTTTCATCACTTTCGAAGCCCCCAGCAGTTGCTCTTGCATGGGTTCTACATGAGCTTGTTTAGTATCTTTCAACGCACTTTTAATCAATCGCTGCAAATGCCCCAAATCCACAGGCTTAGTCAAAAAATCGCAAGCCCCATTTTTTAGGGCTTGGACAGCCACTTCCACATTGCCATATGCACTGATTACAATCACAGGGATGGCTTTTTGAGCCAAACAATCTACCAAAGCCAAACCATCACCATCAGGGAGCCGCAAGTCCGTTAAACACAAATCCACAGGATGATCGGCCAGCAAGGTTTTGGCACTTTTTAAATCAGCAGCGGTTTTAACGACATATTGCATGCGAGAGAGGGTCAATACCATCAACTCCAACAAATCCAATTCATCATCCACCACCAAAATGGTTTTCATCGACATACACTCGAAAAATAAATGCTAAACACCGCCCCACCCTTGGGGCTATTCTCATAGTGTAGGCGAGCCTGATGGTTCATGCACAAGGCATTGACCACATAAAGCCCAAGCCCCGTCCCCTTAGAAGATGTGGTGAAAAACGGCTCAAGGATCCGCTCTCCGTCTTGGGCATTCAAACCCGGACCAAAATCTCGAATCGAGAGTATGCTGTGATCACTGTGATCTCTTCTCACGCAAATCTCCAATTTGGGGCCCATACCCGCTTCCCGACTGTAGCGCCAGGCATTCTCACAAAGATTCGATAAAATTTGGCGCAACGCCTGCGGAGAAAAGCGCACCGCATGTTGACTCGATTGCCACTCCAAACCAAAAAACGCTTCATGGGCTTGGGCCAACTCTCCCATGATTTTGGGTAAAAACTCATCCAACATGATCACAGGCGGGATTTCTGACACGGGAGAGGCCAATTCCAGCACATTGCGAATAATTAAATCGATGCGTTTGGTGTGTCGAC
>CAYGKN010000078.1:0-5146 GCA_964350565.1 uncultured Gammaproteobacteria bacterium | reverse complement strand
ATTTATATCCAAACAGCGCTAGCTTATCGGCAACCCACACACCCCCCCATCCCTGCGAACCATCCGCGGGCCCCTTTTAATAGCTATGGCATTTCTAAAGTTGCCGGAGAATTATACACCCGCATGCAACAAGAAATCCCGACCCTCACATTGCGCATTGCCAATGTCTATGGCCCCCGAACCTTCATCGGCCCCATGCCCGCTTTTTACAAGCGCATTCGTGCCAGACAAGCTTGCCACATCACCAACACTCGACGAGATTTTATTGAGGTGGATGATTTTATCGCACTCTTTGCCCATATGCTGGAACATCCAGGTTCACAAGGGGAATACAATATCGCTTCGGGTAAAGACGCTGCAATTGCCGATATTTACTATCTCATGTGCAAAATGATGAATGCCACAGATATGCCTGCGCCAACCATTGCCGAGCCTCTGTCCGATGATGTGGGCTCATTGCTACTCGATGCGACTGCTTTGAAACAACAATTTCACTGGGAGCCACAAATCACCTTAGAAACCGGACTCTCACGTCTGATCGCCTGGTACGATACCCATGGCGTTGAGAAGGTTTATTCACATCTTAAGGTGAATCAGGAAAAGGTATGATTATACAATCCCTAACCCTATGTTTCGAAAGTAATTATTTTCGCCCGTTTCCTCCCCCTTCCCACTCACTGCATGGGCCAAGATTTTAGCGAACAACATAGAGGCAAACACAAAAACAATAGCACTGAACTGTCCGAGTGTTGTCGAGGTATTCCAGTGTGCCGCATAAAGCATACCGAACCCCGCCCCCAATAATGCAAGAAATCCTAAACATGTTAGAAAAATTTCCTGACTCTCCGATAGACAACTGTCATCTTTCTGTATCCCACTCATACCTAACCTCTTTTTATACTCGCCTTACTGTCATTATGAATGGTTTAGATTAACCCAACCTGAAGCTCTATCTTTTTATTTCGTTAAGCAGTATACATTTTACAGATTATCAGTGAGTTATCAAGCTCTCGCCCCGAGGGTTAAATTTTTGTCGTGTACAGAGAAATATTATATAAAAAAGAAAGCATTCGGACTGAATGTAACTGGCTTTCACCAATCCCGCTGGTTCCTCAGATAGAACATACCTTGCCCTACCCTATTGATGGCAGCCTGTCAGCATCGCTGCCATCTCCACACCTTTTGGCTTCATAAAACACAGCCACAGCCGCTATCAAGCCCAAAATAACAAAGAATGAAAAAGCAAAACCTGAAAAGGCTTTCATGCTCGTATCTCCTGAAAATCCCCTTGTGCATAACGCTGCGCATATCGCACAGGCTATCGCCAAACCAGAGCAAGCTGCAGATGCACCTTCCCATGAATAGTCATCAGAAACCCCACTTGACATCACTGATTCTCCTTTTATGAGCCTATATTCAGCTTAGAGGATGTAGATGAAGTACAGATTAACTCGAGAATCACTCTATAATTTCTATCGCTAGCGCGTGGATATCCGTCTGCATCAATTCTCCAATATTCTGATAAATCAGGCGATGTTGGGCCACTCGTGATAACCCTTTGAATTGTTCACTCGCAATTTTAATGCGGAAATGTCCACGTCCATCAAGAGCCCCTGCATGGCCAATGTGATCCTCGGATTCATCGATAATCTCGAGCATGCTCGGTTTTAGCCCCGATAGCGCTTGTTTAATGGCTTGCAGACGCGAGTACATATCGCCTCGAAGACCATTGCCAGAGGAGTAACCCTGAACTCAAGAGGCCCGCGGCCAATTTAAAATACACCCAGGTGCGTAGAGAAGCATAGAGAATAATGATTAGATTAGCAGCACCTAAACACGTAAAAAAAGCGACCCAACACCAGGTAAAGTAGCGTTGATGCGCTTTGGACACTTCCACGGGATGCCCTTCTAAATAACTCAACAGATATTGCATACCCTCTCCGGGAATAGAAATCCCACGCCAGTTCTGCATCCATGCAAACCAAAAAGCCAACCCCCAAGACACCAATGTCGACTTCATTTGCAAAAACAGGGGGGTATGAAAATACAGCGTACTACCGCCAAATAGCAATACCAGCAAACTGGCATAGCAACGTTTGAATGTCAATCGACGGTGCAGGGCATATTGCCAGAGACACTGGAATAGCGCAACAGCCATAATGGCTTGTGTGGCACGCGTAAAGCCTGCATAAAAAAACATGACAATAAAAATTATTGATAGTAATCCCGATTCACCCATATTTACTCCTTAGATAACGCCTTGAGCTCATCTCGTTGTCTTAACAATGCTTCATGCTCTCGCACCAATGCCCCCCATTTTTCCTGCTCTGCAGCCACCACGTTAGCCGGTGCTTGGTCCACGAAACCTGTCTCATGTAGCTTATAAGACAATTTTGACATATTTTTCTCTAGCTTGGCTAGTTGTTGAGACAAACGCGCCCGTTCGGCTTCTATATCCACCGTAGCTTCCGAGACCAACCAGAATCGACAACCACACGCAGGAATTAATGCACAGCATCTATAATCTTGAGCCTGTATCTCTGTAGCCAAGGAAAAATCCTCGATTTTTTCCAAAGGCAGGACAAAAGACAGCACACCGTTGACTTGCTCAATGGCTGCCTCTGGAGAGTCAGCATCCATAAGCAATTGCCAATCTCTGACTTGAGGAAAGCGCGCTTTCACCCCTCTGGCCGCTCCGACCAAAGCCTTCAAAATCTCCATTTGCTCACAAACTTCTTCCCTTCCTGGCAGTGTGATAAATTCTGGCCAATGAGAATTAGCCAAAGTGGTTTCCCCTATTGCATATAATGATTGCCAAATGGATTCCGTAATGAATGGCATCAATGGATGCATGAGTTTCAGCAATTCAGCCAACGCACCTTTGAGGAATGCCGCCACCTCATCCGCCGAGTCTTTTTGTGCAAACAATACTTTTGAGATTTCTAATAACCAATCACAATAATCCCCCCAAACCAGCTCATAGAGCACTTCAGCGCTTAAATCAAATCGATATTCTGCAAAATGAGTTTCCATCGCTGCAGAGGTGGTTTTTAATCGATAATAAAACCAACGCAAGGGCATGGGCAGCGCATGAAGTTGATGGAGCTCATTCATCTTCATTTCAATGGTTGAGGATTGATTCGAAACAAAACGTGCAGCATTCCAAAGTTTATTGGCGAAATGCTTGGCAGTGGTTAAACGGGAAAAATCAAAATGAATATCACGCCCTGGGGATGCTGAACTACAAAATGCAAAGCGCAAAGGATCCGTTCCAAATGCTGGGATCCCTGCTGGAAAATCCTTGGTGAGTTGTTTGGCGATGGCCTCTTTTTTAGAGAATTGCATTAAGTTTTGCGTATTTTTCTCAATCAATGCAGGCAGTGTAATGCCTTCAATCACATCGATGGGATCAATCACATTGCCTTTGGACTTTGACATTTTCTGCCCGTGCGGATCGCGCACCAATGGGGTGATATACACTTCTTTAAACGGCACTTTCCCTGTGAATTTCAAGCCAAACATCACCATGCGGGCTACCCAAAAGAAAATAATATCAAAGCCCGTGACCAGCACTTGATTGGGATAAAATGGAGAAGGCACTTCTGAGCCTTCTGACCAACCCAACGTACTAAAAGGCCACAATGCCGAAGAGAACCAGGTATCCAAAACATCTTCCTCAGGGCTAAGTGTTACATCCTCGCCTAAACCATGTCGTTCGCGCACCAACGCTTCTTCTTTACCCACATAGACTTCGCCATGCTCATCGTACCAAGCAGGAATGCGATGTCCCCACCACAATTGTCGGCTCAAGCACCAATCCTCGATATTCAACAGCCAGTCTTCATAAGTTTTTCCCCAGTTAGAAGGATAAAAAACCAACTCCCCAGCATGCAAGGCCTCTAATGCCGGTTTGGCCAAATGACTCATACGCAAAAACCATTGGGTAGTCATTCGAGGTTCAAGAATGGCGCCACTTTTTTCACCACGAGGAATGGCTAAGGTATGTGGAGCGGTTTCTATGAGTAATCCTGCATCACACAATGCACCCAGAATTTTTTCTCGAGCCTCTTGGCAAGATAGGCCTTGATAATCCTCTGGCACCCATTCTCCAGTCAAACAGGCTTTTTTATCGAGAATATTGAGATAAGGCAGCGCATGTCTTCTAGCACACTGATCGTCATTAAAATCATGCGCCGGTGTGATTTTAAGTACCCCGGTTCCAAAATCGATCTCCACCATCGGATCGGCAATAATAGGAATCGCACGCCCGATCACAGGGATAATCACCTCTTGGCCGATGATCTCCTGATATCTCGGATCATCAGGATGCACCGCAACCGCCACATCAGCAAAAATGGTTTCCGGACGCGTGGTCGCAATGGATAAAGCCCCTTCTCCTGAGGCTAAAGCATAGCGGAGCGTATATAAATACCCTTCAGTCGGTGTAGAAATCACTTCTAAATCAGAGACAGCCGTTTGTAGTGCCGGGTCCCAATTCACCAAGCGTGGACCTCGATAAATGAAACCTTCTTCATACAAACGAATAAAGGCGGTTTTCACAGCTTCCACGCGAGGCTTATCCAGCGTAAAAGCCGCCTTAGACCATTCACCACTGCCACCGAGATGATTAAATTGTTCGATAATACGCGCTTTAGAATTCCCCACAAAATCCCAAATGGCTTGAGTGAAAACCTCTCGACCTAGACCCTCTCGTGATTCTCCTTGTAATTGCAGACGACGCTCAACCACCATTTGAGTAGCAATCCCAGCGTGATCAGTCCCCAACTGCCAATGCACCCTGCGCCCCTTTAATCGATAATAACGACACAAGGCATCCTGAACACTAATTTGAAAAGCATGCCCCATATGCAACACGCCTGTCACATTGGGAGGAGGAAGCATCATGCAATAAGGCTGCCCCTCACTCGAAGGTTCGGCTGAATGGCGCCCCTCCCAAAGCTCTCGAATAGCGGGCTCCAGGCTCTTAGGATCATACTGCTTTTCCATAGGATTATCCGATACGGTTTTACACAAGGCCCTAGTATAACGAACTTTGTGCATTTTTGTCATTTACACCCTCTTGTCATCCCCGCTTTCGCGGGGATGACAAAGGGGCGGGGATGACAAAGGGGCGGGGATGACAAAG
>CAYGKN010000077.1:0-5244 GCA_964350565.1 uncultured Gammaproteobacteria bacterium | reverse complement strand
CCCGACCTCAATGCCCCAACCAACTCAACACCCAACTCCGCATCCACATCCAAACCCACTGAAACACAATACCCAACTCGGCCAACACTTTCTCAGCGATGAAAATGTTATCCACCAAATCCTCTCCGTCTTTCGCCCACAACCCCACGATCACGTCTTGGAAATCGGACCTGGCCTGGGTGCACTGACGCACCCACTACTCGAGATACTCAACCAACTCATTGCCATCGACATCGATCCACGCATCATTCAATACTGGACACAACATCCCCACAAACACCTCCAGGTCATCCATGTGGATGCCCTAAAATACGATTACACCCAACACCAACAATTGCGTCTCATCTCTAACCTGCCCTATCAAATCACCTCCCCGCTCTTGCTCCAATTCACCAAAATTCCCCAACACTTTTGCGATCTCCTGCTCATGGTGCAAGCCGAAGTGGCCCACAGAATTTGCGCCCCCCAAGGCCAATTCTCTCGCCTGAGCGTCATGCTCCAAACCTTCTTTCATTGCCAATACCTCTTCAACATTCCACCAGAAGCATTCTCCCCTCCACCCAAAGTTGATTCCGCCATTATCCACCTGCGCCCCAAAACAGCTATACCCTGGGAAACCTCCCGATATCAACACTTCGAAACCATGGTACAACAACTCTTCTCCCAACCTCGAAAAATGCTGCGCCAAGTCTTTCGCCAACAACTCTCTGCCAACGACTGGGAAACTCTAAAAATCGAACCCACCCAACGCGCTCAACACTTGAGCCTCGAAGACATTCAACGGTTGGTGGAACAATTGTCATGATGCACAATCTCATCCGCGTCTGTTTTATGAAGCCCCCCTATCATGAATTCGATTACTTGATGGAAAATCCCGATCCCTCACTCATCGGTTGTCGCGTCGCCACCCCCTTTCGCAATGGCAAACGGATCGGTGTCATCACCGCAATTTTGGAATCCACCGCCATCAATCCCAAAAAACTGAAAACCGCCACCCTGCTCGATCAAACACCCCTTCTAGACACGGCCCTGTGGAAACTCTGCCAGTTCGCCTCCCAATACTACCACGAACCCTTTCAAACCTTACTCGCTTTGGCATTTCCACAACGATTGCGTGATCCCCAAAACCCTTTCTCTCCAGAGCCTCCCAACCTTTGCGACTCAACAGTCTCCATCAACAACCCCCTTTCACTCAATACTGAACAACAAGACGCCCTAGAATGCCTGCAAGCCCAAGAAGAATTCGGAGTATTTGTCCTGGAAGGGGTGACCGGCAGTGGAAAAACCGAAGTCTATTTCCAAACCATCGCCCGTCACCTGAAACTGGGAAAACAAATTCTTGTGCTGGTGCCCGAGATTAACCTCACCCCGCAACTGATTTCAAGGTTCGAAGCACGCTTCCAAACAAGCATCGTCTCAATCCATTCCAGAAAAACCACAAAACAACGCGCGGATGCATGGGTGGCCGCCCAAAACCAATCGGCCCGTATTATTATTGGAACCAGAAGCTCGCTCTTTACACCCATCCCCCATTTGGGACTCATCGTCGTGGACGAATGCCACGATACCTCATTTAAACAACAAGACGGCTTCTATTACCAAGCCGTACACCTCGCCATTCAACGTGCCAACTTTCACAATGTCCCCATCATTTTGGGATCGGCCACCCCCAGCCTCGAACAATGCCTACACCTGCAGCTGGGCCACTACCAACACCTCAAACTCACCCAACGCGCCAAAGGCCATGCCCCCCCTAAAATCGAATGCATCGATATGCGCGCCTTCCCCAAAGATTTTCTCTCTCCCCCCATACTACAAGCCATGGAACACACCCTGAATCAAGAACAACAAGTGTTGCTGTTTTTAAACCGACGCGGGTTCGCACCCGTGGTTCTTTGCCCACGATGTGAATGGCATGCCTTCTGCAAGCGCTGTGATACTCACATGGTTTTTCATGAAACCGACAACAGCCTACACTGCCACCAATGCTGCGATGAATCGACTTTTCCCACTCAATGCCCAGAATGTAATTTCTCCCCCCTTGTCACCAGAGGCTGGGGCACCCAACGCCTGGAAAAAAGCCTCGAAACCCATTTTCCAAACACCCCTGTCATTCGACTCGATAGAGATACCACCAAAAAAGTCGGTAGCCTTGAGGCTCAATTACAACTCATCCACAATACGAAATCCGCCATCATCATTGGCACACAAATGGTCGCCAAAGGTCACCACTTCCCCCACCTGCAACTCGTAGGTGTCCTCGAAGCAGAATATGGCCTCCACGCGATGGATTGCTTCGCCAAAGAACAATTTATCCAACTGATCATCCAAGTCGCAGGCCGCGCCGGACGAGAATCCAAAGGCAAAGTACTCCTCCAAACCCAAAATCCTGAACACCCCCTACTACCCGCCATCTGCAAACTCGATTATGGCACCTGCATCCAAACGCTCCTCGCAGAGCGCGAATCTGCACAACTTCCGCCGTTCTATTCGATGGCCATTATCCGCGTCCAAAGCGATAACCCCCAAGAAGGATTAAAATGGCTCCAGACACAAAAAGAACGCTTTTCTCGCTTTAATAATACCGAATGGCTCGGCCCCACCCCCTCACTGCGACAAAAAAAACAAGACGTCTACCATTGCCAAATGCACCTCCTAAATCCCAAACGCCCGCTGCTGCACGCTCTCCTAGAACACATCACCACCCACTGGAGAGAACACCCCCCCGGATCAAAAGTGTCCTATCACTTAGATAGGGATCCACTGTTTATATAAACCCCCGCCCCGCGTGTCACCCCCGCGAAAGCGCACGCCGAGGGGGGTGACAAGCCCCAAAAAACCATTATAATGAAAAACCGTCCCATTTATCAGGAAATTCATGCGAGTATTGTCTCTTTTGTTCAGCATCTTGCTATTACCTATTGGAATGAGTGCACCAGCACATCCCAACCTCGATAGCGCCAAGGCGGCCTTGAGAGAGTTTTATCGCAGTGGAACTTATTTCTCACAAGTGCACCAAGAATTGGAAAAAGCCAAACAGTATCTTCAAAAACGGGTGATGCAAAATGCCAAAGCTCAGCACCCCAAACGTTTGGCAGTGGTGTTTGACATCGATGAAACGATGCTCTCCAATTACCAACAATTGGAATCTATCGACTTTGGTGGTTCAACCCCGTTAAAAATACAAGCTTTTCTTCAAGGGAAAAAACAAGCTCTGCCCGGCGCACTTGAACTGTTTAATTATGCCAAATCTCACCACGTAGCCGTATTCTTCGTCACGGGTCGACCGGAGAAATGGCGGGATGCAACCGTTCATACGCTGCATGATCTCGGCTTTAAAGACTGGAATGGATTAATCATGCACACCAACGATGGCTATGGCCACTCTGTCATTCCCTTCAAAACCGAAAAACGCCATCAACTCGTTAAAAAAGGGTACGATATCGTCCTCACCATAGGAGATCAGTGGAGTGATATTATGGGTGGATACGCCGACAATGGCGTAAAACTCACCAATCCCTTTTACTACATCGATTAAATCGTGTAGGTGAAGGAGACATATCCCTCTTTCACATGGCGCGCCAAACCAGCTTGGTCAAAAAAGGAACCCGAGAAGAATTGCTGATAACCCAACTGCATGCGCAAGCGTGAATGAATATCGTAGCGAGAAAACACATCCCACTCTCGACCCAAGTCTCGAGAAGCTCCCGCATTACCTGCAGCAATCAGCCCCTGGTCAATATCGTAGACCCCGTCACTGCGCTTAGCACGCTGCCAAAACGTATATGTCGTACCCAATTTCAAAGCCTCCTCTTTGAACTTCATGCTGCCCCCCAAAGATTCTTGAATCACATTAGTATGACCGAATAAATCCATGCGACCCCATTTTTGCTTTTTGGGGTATGGTGAATAAAAAGCATGCTCGATGCCACCGGTGCGATCTCCACCAGAAGCATAGGAAAACATCCCCTTGAGTTTCAGATGATGCCAATCCAATACCCGCCCCAATGAGGCATCTATCCCGAATGCACGAATAGATTGCGCACCAAAATCACCCCCCTGCGCCATCAAGGCTAGCGCATAAGGATACCCCCCTTTTTTCTGGCGCGCGCATAAACCTAGAGTATAACGCTTATCCACACCAGAACGATTGTCCAAACTCAACGAATCATGCCAACGCAAGGCGTAGAGCTTTACGGGCTGTTTCCAAGCGGCAGGAGAAAAGCCTGCCCCCCATAGCAATGGCCCATGAGAGCGATCAAATTCATACGCTTTAATCGAAACAGGCGCCAACCCAAACGCACTGAGTTTCACAGGACCCAACCGACCAGACACCGTCAATCCATCAAATCGTGCCGTCGTATTGTCCCAATGAGAGGCTGAGATGAAACGCCCATTCGTCCATTGGTAATACTGCCGACCCAAGCGCCAATCCCAATCTCCAGGATGGTAACGCCCATAAAATTGCTGAAAAGACAAGGCATTGATGTCTTTCGCATGCATCGCGGCTTGGGCAAAGGGATCGGTGCTCAACGCACTCTCACCAGAGAAATACCACTGCCATTCAGGACTCCAATCTAAGGTATAACCCAAACGCCCTCTCCATAAATGAAACGTGCCATCTGTGGCGTCATTCCACTGAAAATTGCGCCAAGATTCTGCACGATAACGCCACTGCGCATCGACACGCCCCACTCTCCCATGACCTAAATCGATGTGCTTGGCATAGTCAAAGGGATCGTCAGCAGCCAGTGCCAATCCAGAAGCCAACACCCATGCAAGCCACTTAAGACGCATGTTGCTCTCGAGACATAAACTCAATGGCCGCCGCATATTCTTCATCACTGCAAGACTTCATGGGATCAGACAAAGAACGACAATTGCCCCCAGGTGGCATCGCTCCAACCCCCTGCTTAACGCGTGCAATCAAATACGCGATGGGTGTGGGATAAACCTTGTTATTCGCCAGAGATTGAGCTTTAGCCGTCTCAAAACGCTTTCCCCAAGCGACCGCATCACCCGCAGGCGAGGCCCCCAATGCCTTGGCCACCACTGGTGCATGACAAGCCATACACGCCTGCTGATACACTTGCTCCCCCAAGGATGATGTAGCCGCCCATAACGACCATGAAACCATCCCGCCGAACACCAATAATGATATACGCATCACTGCCTCCCTTTTTTTCTCATTATATGTCACCCCCGCACAGCTTGTCACCCCCGCACAGCTTGTCACCCCCGCAC
>CAYGKN010000076.1:0-5316 GCA_964350565.1 uncultured Gammaproteobacteria bacterium | reverse complement strand
GCGGGAATGACAGGTGGATGCGGGAATGACAGGTGGATGCGGGGATAACAAGGAGCGCGGGAATGGCAAAGCCCCCCTTGTTTTTCCCACGTTCCCCTGATAGTCTGGTAACACAAGGATAAGGAGAAATCATGTCAGATTACAAAGCATTAGTTGAATCTCTCAACCAGCAATTGGGTCGTTTTCGAAAAGCCAATCCAGAAGTGATGCAAGGGTTTTCTCAATTGGCTAAAGCTTCCACACAAGATGGGGCATTGAGCAAGAAATATAAAGAGTTAATCGCGATTGCACTGGCCGTTGCGGGACATTGCCCTGGATGTATTGGTTTTCATACTAAAACCTTAGTGGACTTAGGGGTGAGCGAAGAAGAGCTCATGGAGACACTTTCTATGGCTGTCTACATGGGAGGAGGGCCTTCTTTAATGTATGCCGCTGAAGTGCTTAAGGCTTACGATGAATTGAGTTAAAAATACTCAAGTTTGCTGTTCAACTGCCGATAAATAAACCAAAGGCGTCATTTCGCTGTACAATTTGGAGGCAGATATGCAGTCACCGATCAAAAATATTTCGGGGAATACCAACCATTATCCCCAACCCTCGACGAGTGAGGAAAAAAAATCTTCTTTGGAAAACAAGGGGCAAGAGTCTGTGCTCTTAGGAAGTACTCAAGGCAATGAAAAGGCTGTCGATATATCAGAGGAAGAGATGTCCGCCATGCTGCAGGAGTTAAGGCAATCTTTGGATATGCCCTACCGTGGATTGTCTTTTGAGTTGGATGAAAAAACAGGAGAAACCATTGTGAGAGTGGTCGATAAAGAGTCTGGCGAAGTGATTCGTCAAATTCCACCGGATTATGCCCTCAAGTTGGTCCACATCTTGCACTCAGAAGACTATGGAGGAAAAGGGCAATTATTTAGCGGAAAAGTGTGAGGAAAAACATGAGCTTGAAAAAATCCATCGAGGCATATCAGAGTGGAATGGTTCAAACAGAAGTCAATCATGCAGATTCACATGCCTTGGTCGGCATGTTATTGTCTGCTGCATTGAAAAATATCAAATTAGCCAAGGGATTCATGAAAGAAAAACAAATTGCGCCTAAAGCAGAAAAATTGAGTAAGGCCGTGGATATTATTTCTGCACTCAAAAGCAGTTTGGATTTTGAACATGGTGGGGAAGTCGCAGAGCGTTTGGAAAGTCTATATGAATACAGCCTTACAGAACTCACGTTGGCTAATGCCAATAATGATATAGAAAAACTCAATGTCATTATTGAGGTGCTCACGCAGATTGAGTCGGGATGGTCGGGGATCCGAGAAGAAGCAATGAGTTATCTGGGATTAGAAGAAGAATCTAGAGAAGAAAAATGAGTGTTCAACAAACGTTAGCAGAATTAAGTGCTTTTCAATCAGCACTTCTTGAACGCTTAGAAAAAATAGAAAATGTTGTAGAGAATGAAGACACAGAAAAACTGCTTGCACAATATCTAGAAAAAATTGTTGTGTTGGATGCCAGTGAGTTGAACAGCCTTGAGCCGGGCATGTTAGAAGACATGGAATCCTTAATCAAAGGACATGATGCCTGCTTAGAAAAACTCTGCCAGTATCGAGAGGCCACAAGAGAGTTATTACAACAAATGAATCATGCTCAAAAGTATAAATCGGAAACCCCAACATGAGAACAAAAAATTACAAACTAGAATAAGAATTTTTGAAAAGAATCTGCATACCATTGGCAGTAGTGAGATGGAAAAAAATTCCTAGATTTTCTGCAAATCCATTTTTGAATTTTTTTATTTGACTTTTCCCTCAAGCTCTCTATTACTTGTAAAAGGGAAAAGAAAAAAGCGAAAATTTTTTTCAAATAGTTAGCTTTTTTGTTTGAAAAATCATAGGGAAAAATGGATAGTTTTAATATTAAGGATTTTCCAGAGCCGTGTTTGCAGCTTTCTAATTCTGGATATGTGGTCAATGAAAATTCTGCCACGGTGGAATTTTTTGAGCATTCTATCTTGAAAAAAAAATGGGAAGATTGTGTAGGAGATTATTTTTCTGAAGAGTTAAGCTTCGGACAATGTGCCACATTAAAAAACGGTAAAAAAGTTAAATTGTTTTCCATTGGGCATTATTTATTTCTGGTTGACATCACCGAAATTTTCAACGATTGGAATGCTATTTTACAATCTCAGCATTTAAAACAAATGCATCGTATGATCAATAATGTGCTGCATCAAATTCGCACACCCGTGATGACAGCAAAACTCACATTAGATAGTCTGCATAACCAATTAAATAGTCTGGGCAGTGTGGCAAAGTCTTTAAAAATCAATGATGCCTTGGATGAAATTAATCATAAAATTAGTTGTTTTTTAGATTTCTCTTCGAACAGTTATGAGTTCGTGAGAAAATTTAATCTTTCTGATTTATTTGATAAAGTCAAACGCTCATTCACCATTGATTCTGAAAGAAAAGTCATTTGGAATTTTTCTCAAACTTCACTGGTTGGACACATGGAGTTGCTTAGTGAGGCATTGATGAATCTCATCAATAACGCGATGGAGGCCACAAAAAATTGTGTTTATGTAGAGTCTAAGATAGATGCTCAAGGCATCGTGATCTGGGTGATTGACGAAGGTGAGGGATTGAGTGAACAAGAATTTCAAGCATGTCTAAAACCTTATTGTTCTAAAAATAAAAAAAGTAGTGGACTGGGATTGTCGATTGCAAAGTCTATCATTGAGGCACACAAAGGTGTTTTGTTGCATCAAGTCAAAACGCCAGAAAAAAATCATGGTGTGGGATTGTTTATCCCATTAGAAGGACAGTTTAAACAACAGGAGTTAATGCATGATCTCAGTCTTGTTGATTGAAGACGATAAAGATTTATTGTCAGCACTCAGTGAATCACTGGCAGATCATGGCTTTGAAATCTTTCAAGCCACCGATCCTGAAAAAGCGATTCTTTCCATGAGTCAGCATAAACCTCAGATGGTGGTGTGCGATGTGCATCTGAATTCCAGTATGGATGGACTGAGCCTCAATCGATTTATTGCCAAAAAATATCCGGATATTCCTGTTATTCTCATGACCGCCATGGGCAATGTGAGTGAGGCCGTATTGGCATTAAGAGAAGGTGCTATCGATTATTTAGTGAAGCCCTTCTCTTCCAAAGAATTAATAGAAAAAATACATCCATTGATTGTCTCTGATGCCACCATCATCGCTGAAGATCCGTATAGTAAAAATTTATTAGAAATCGCCAAAAAAGTGGCTCAGTCAGACGCTTCGGTGTTAATCACCGGGCCCAGTGGAACAGGAAAAGAAAAGCTAGCCCAGTTTATTCATCAACAGTCAGATAGAAAAGATAAACCTTTTGTGGCGATCAACTGTGCCGCCATTCCTGAAAATATGTTGGAAGCTACCTTGTTTGGGTATGAGAAAGGCGCATTCACCGGCGCAGTAGCTGCCCATGAAGGTAAGTTTGAACAAGCCCAACAAGGTACCTTACTGCTGGATGAAATTTCTGAAATGCCGATTAATTTGCAGGCAAAATTATTGCGTGTGTTACAAGAAAACGAGGTGGAGCGTTTGGGGAGTAAAAAAACCATTTATTTGAATGTGCGAATCATTGCAACTTCGAACCGAGATTTAATGAAAGCATGTGAAGAAGGCGATTTTAGAAGCGATTTGTATTATCGACTGAATGTGATGCCTCTCTCTTGGGTGGAGCTTAGACGCCGACCTAAAGATATTTTACCTGTGGCAGAATACATTTTGAAGAAGCAATCCTTACAAATGAAAAAAACACCGCCGAAATTGTCAGAAAGTGCAATTAAAAAATTGAAAGATTATCCTTGGCCTGGGAATGTAAGAGAATTGTATAATGTGATGCAGCGCAGCCTGATTCTCGCTAAAAGTGAAGTGATCGAAGATATTAATATTCAATTCCATTCCGATTTTCTACAAGTGTCTACGGAGACTTCTGATGAGTGTTAAAATTCAAACGCAAGAAAGACTGATACAAGATTTAAAAAATCTTTCTCAACAAGCGGGATCTATCGAAAACCCTGATCTCAAAGCCAGTGGGGATTTCTCCAGCGTTTTGGAAAAAACTATTAATCAAGTGAATTCCTTGCAATCAGAGAGTGCGGATTTAAGAGAACGATATCAATTGGGAGATAAAAATGTTTCTTTAGTGGATGTGATGCTGGCTTCTCAAAAATCCAGTGTGACATTTACTGGTGCGATAGAAGTGAGAAATAAAATTTTAGAAGCCTATAAAGAAATCATGAACATGCCGGTTTAATAAATGAGTAAAAAAGAGAAAAGTGCACTTGCAAATGCCGCTACAGGGTTCAGTCACTTACCCGTTACCCGACAAATTGGCGTGCTTGTTGGGCTGGCTGCCAGTGTTGCTTTAGGGGTTTCTGTCGTTTTTTGGGCCCAACAACCGAATTTTCGTCCTTTGTATACACAATTAAGTGCTAAAGATAGTGCGGCAGTGACCGATGCATTGAGCGCTCATGGGATCGCTTATAAAATTGATAATCGCTTTGGAACTGTCATGGTGCCCAGTGATCTGGTGTATTCTTCAAGAATGGCTTTAGCCTCCGATGGCCTTCCCAAAGGGGATGGTCAAGGTTTTGAATTGCTTGAACGTTCTACACCTTTAGGTAGCAGTCAATTCATTGAAAAAGCGCGCTACACGCATGCCTTAGAAGGAGAGTTGGCCAAAACCATTCGAAATTTTAAAAATATTAAAAATGCTAGAGTGCACATTGCTATGCCTAAAAAAACAGTGTTTGTTGGGGATAGTACCAAAGGCAGTGCTTCCGTTTTTGTCGATCTCTATGGGGGTATGAATCTAAGCTCTTCACAAGTGGCAGCCATCGTACATTTGGTGGCATCGAGCATTCCAGAAATGAATAGCGACAATGTAACCGTGGTTGATCAACAAGGCAATTTACTCACAGATGGCAATGGTCATGATATGGTGTCAATGGCAGATAAACAACTCAAGTATATTCATGAAATCGAAAAATTCTATAGTCAGAAAATTGAAGATTTGTTGATCCCCATGGTAGGGTTGGGTCGAGTGAATGCCAGAGTGAGCGCAGATGTGGACTTCACACAAAATGAGGAAACCAAAGAATCTTTTAATCCCGATTTTCCTGCAGTGCGTAGTGAACAAACCATCTCAGAGAATAAAGGAAAAACGCTTTCTGCTTCAGGGATCCCTGGTGCGAGCAGCAATCAACCGAGCGGAGAAACCGAAGGGGGAGAACAAAGTGTTACAGGCAATGATTCAAAACGGCAAGTC
>CAYGKN010000075.1:0-5381 GCA_964350565.1 uncultured Gammaproteobacteria bacterium | reverse complement strand
GATTTGGGTCGTCATCCATGAGTTATGGTGGTTTTAAGGAGAGGGATTATTTTCAGTGGGCTTCTGTAGGCGAGGGGATGGTTTCTCGATGGAAGAAACTTGAATCGGATTGGTTTGGGTTGCTTCAATCTTCTTGGCATCGACGTTTTTGGCAGTCTTCTTGTGACAAAAAGCACTTAGAGATTTTTTTATTTGGGTTATTGTCGCGTGATCGGATGGATGAAATGTATCGGGTCAATGAGCAGTTGGTTTGCAGTTGGTATAGAGCGCCGGAGAGGGTGGATTTTGCCTTGTTGTATGCGGAGGTGTTGGCGTATCAGCGTTTACCTTGGTACCGTCGTTTTTGGTCTTGGTTATTTAATACGAATAACATTTTAGGCAAACGCGCTTCATTGAGATTATTGTCTTTGGGTTTGTGTCTTCGAGAGCGTTTGCCGTTGTTGAAGCTAGAGGCTTTGGGTGAGGTTTCGGAATTTTCTTTTTCTAGCACGGAGGGTTGTTTAAAGCGTGAGGTGCATGGTTTAGTGGAAGATGAGGGTTTGTCGATTTCTTTTTCCTCAGAAGAGGCTGGGTTACTCAAGGTAGCGGATGGGATGGTCCAAGAGTTGTCTTTTTTGGGCATGAGAGGAGAGGTTTTTGAGGAGGTTAGACGAAGCTTATCGAGCTTTGTTTTTCGATATAGACAATTGTTATTGGTTTTAAGAGAGTTGGGTGTGTGTGTTTCGGAGGATTCCCGTTGTTCAAGTGGGGGTGTGTCGACTGATTGCTTGGAAGATGACACTTCTTCTCAATTCTACGCTGAAGAAGGTGAGGGGTTATTGGTTAATGGTGGTGACGCTGAATTCAAAGGTGAGTCAGCGCTCATAGAGAAGGGACAAGAGGTTGATGAGTTACAAGAGGTTGTTTCTTTTGTGGAATCAAGTAGTTCTTTTTTGAGGGGAGTGTCTGTATCTGGTCGCGTGGGGGAAGGCTTTTCGAGGCTGGAAGAGCGATTATCTGATTTATTTTGCCGTGCGTCATCTGCTATTTTTTTGCGTGCGGGTTTTTTGCCATTTTTATTGGGTTTTTCTGGATTTAAAGGTGGCCTAGAATATGAATTGAGAGCGCATTTAGAGAAGAAGTTGTTGGGGTTATGGGAATTGCCAATGGGTTCGCGAAATTATTCGTATTGGTCGAAAGATCAGAGAATGACGTTGCATGCTGGGGATAATTCTTTATTTCATTTTTGGTCAGGATTTTATCAGCTCACGGATGTCTTATTGGTTTATGAGAGATTTCAGTCTAAGTGTGGGGATTATTGGGGGCGGCATAGCGATGCGATGGGTTTTTCATCTGGTTATTTTTCGTTAAAAGGATGGAAGTATTGGTTGGAATTTTTTCGGGTTTTTTATGAGCGGTGGTTAAATTTTTCGGTTTGGGAGCAGCAGCTATCAGGTTTGTCTAAGTTGCATCGGTTAACAGTTGAGAGCAATATTTTTTATCGGTTTGGGGAGAAATGTTCTTTTTATTCGGAGGCTTCTCTTGAGCGTTTGATGTTGCTGAACCGTGAATGGGCTCGAGAGTCATATGGTGTCAACGCTTATGAGAAGCATTTTGGTGCTTATAGGAATATGTTAGAAGCATCTTGTGGTTATGTGGATGTTTACATTGGTCCAAAAAGTGATCCGGGATTGAACCAGGAGGCGTATATTTTTTACATTAGAAATAAGCATCAGTGGGTTCCAAACTTCGAGGGGCGTTATCGTTTTATTGATTTGTATCGTGGTTATGGGAAATTACTACTGAGTCAGGGGATTCCGCTGACGCATGGTGTTATGGTAGCTGAGTCAGGGGTGCCGAATTATGTAAGGGAGAGCTTCAATCGGATGTTCAAAGAGTTGAGTTTGATTCTTCATCCGGATAAAGCTCAAGTGGCTCCTTTGCAGGCTTACGTCAAGCGACAGATAAAGAATTTCACGGGTGTGAGTGGCAAGGGGTATCTTGTGGAGGGTTTTGCTCGTTGGGAAGAGGCATTAGGTTTTTTTGATCGGATATTAAATGCTTTTTTTTCTCTTCGAGGCTTATTGGCTGTATTAGAGATGCATCCTCAGGTGGTGTTGTTTTTCAACTGTTGGAACGAGCATGTTCGTTTGGATTATCATAAGCCTGACTTTGCTTCGACATCAGAGGTTATGATAAAGGAAGGATTATATCAGGGAGAGCCTCGCTGGGTATTGTCTGTGGAGGGTGAAAATTATCATGTGTATGGTTGTAAGGAGGTTGGTTTTTTTTCTCAAGGCATCCTGTTGCCTTTGAATGAAAAATGGATGCGTGAGGGGGTTGACTTAGGGAATTACCACCATATTCTTCAGGCATCTTTAAAGGATGGTTCAGGAGAAGAAGAGGAAGGTTTACTGTACAGCTGTAGAGAAAATATGAGAAGCTTTACCTTGCTTGAGGAGGCTCGTGCAGAATGGAAGAAGCAACAAGCTGAGCTTCAAACTAAAGACGCTGAGCTTCAAGCTCAACAAGCTGAGATTGCTAGGCTTGCGCGGTTGGTGAAGTCGCTGGGAGGGGATCCGGCGGCCGCGAGTTCTACTTTTGCTAATAGGAGAGGTTCTTTTGGTTTCTCTGTGGATAAGAAGGCACAAGGTGATGAGGGAAAAATCGAGTTGACGGATTTGGGTCGTCATCCATGAGTTATGGTGGTTTTAAGGAGAGGGATTATTTTAGAGTCGGAGTTTATTTTAACTGAAGTGGTGGGTATAGTGAATTGGATTCCTATTGAATATGATCTGCTTTTTCGGGGAAATTTATGTATTTTGATAAATTAAAGTCTATGCTTAAGCGTGGGGCTATCTCTGCGCGCTTTGTTACTCCTGCGAAAGCGGGGGTCTTGCTTGGGTGGCGGGAGATTCCCGCGTACGCGGGAATGACAGATTTTGTCACCCCTGCGAAAGCGGGGGTCTTTTAGGGAGCATGGGTCATGGGTGTTAGAAAGCGAGAGCGATATAAGCAATCCCGATATTTTTATCGCAATGCGCTCAGACGTGTCGCATTGGGGTTGAGTATTTTGGTAGGGATTGATATCCTGATACTAGTGGCAGTGGGTTATTTGGCAACGCATCAAGGCGAGCCAGACTACTATGCCACCAGCAGTGTGGGGGGGATTGTGCCATTAAAAGCTTCGCAGCACAAAATAGTGGGGCCTCAATGATGAGTGAGCCTAAAGATGCCCTGACACTGGTGCATCAGCGCAATGCATTTTATCGAGATAGTTATCGACGCGTCACTCAGGCGTTTTTGTTGAGTTTGTTGCTGTGTTTACTCAGTCTGTTTTTGCTGGTGTATTTGATTGTGCACCCGCCCAAGCCTCGTTATTTTGCGGTAGATCCTTCTGGTCGCATGACTCCATTGGTGCCGCTAAAACAGCCCAATATGGCACCTTCGGCATTGCTGCAATGGGCGAGTCAGGCCGCGATTACGTCTTATTCGTATAATTTTGTCAATTATCGTCAAGAATTGCAGGCGGCTGCAGAATTTTTTACCCCCAGAGGTTGGCGTTCTTTTGAAGATGCACTGAGTAGTTCCAACAATCTGAAAGCCATTGTGGATAAAAAACTGGTGGTGAGTGCTGTGGCTACAGGTGCGCCTGTGATTTTATGGCAAGGCACTTGGGTGGATGGCAGTTATGCATGGCGTGTGCAAATGCCGTTGAAAGTGAGTTATCAAAGTGCAACTCAGTTGATTGGCCAATCCGTGGTGGTCACCATGTTGATTAAACGCATTAGTACTCTATACTCTGCAAGGGGTATTGGAATTGAGCAATTTGTTGTCCAGGAAAGTGGTTGATGAGAAAAATAAAAGTATTATTCATGTGTTTTGGAATTTCTGCAGGTCTTGTTGCGGCGGAAAACCTCGATAGCCAAGCGGCTCAGCAATTGCAGTTGCTCAGGGAGCTGCAGCAGCAAGCATTGTCAGGGCAATCCAAAGGTAATGAAGCCGACCCTTCTGAGTTATTGAACAATCTCAAACAGGGGGGGCACGCACTTGATAATCAAAATCAAATTAACTCTGTTAATCGGCAAGCCCCCAATATGGTGTCTCCTGCGCCGACTCAAGAGCGGGTGAGTGCCAATGAGATGGCGTTTGAAAATATGGCGAGCCAGTTATTGCCATTGACTCCCGAGCAAATTATTCGGTTAAATCGCATGTATTCTGCCTCCAAAGCTGCAGCCGTGACCAGTCCAGGTACGCCACCCCAACCCATGGCCACTACTCAGCTGGTGCAACTCTCTCCGGGGGCAACGCCACCTGTGGTGCGTCTGGCGCAGGGTTTTGTGACTTCTGTCGTATTTTTGGATTCTACCGGTGCCCCTTGGCCTATTCAGGATTATGACATTGGAGATCCGAAGTCTTTTAATGTGGTGTGGAATCGCAAAGACAATACCTTAATGATTCAAGCTCAAGATCCGTATCGTTATGGCAACTTGGCCGTGCGATTGGTGCATTTGAATACGCCATTGATGGTCACGTTGATCCCTGGCCAGTCTGCCGTGGATTATCGCGTGGATATGCGCGTACAGAGTGCCGGCCCAAATGCTTATCCGGTCTCGAATCAAGATGCCATGCCCAATGTCAGTGACACAGAATTGCTGGGAGTTCTCTCAGGCGTGCCTCCTCAGGGTGCGCAGCCATTGTCGCTCGATGGGGGAGAAGGACAGGTGTGGGTTCATGGAGACGTGTTATATTTACGAACCCCGTATCGACTTTTATCGCCTGGCTGGTTGGCCAGCATGAGCAGTCCTGATGGTACGCATGTCTACAAGCTGAAAGTCTCACCTATGTTACTGGTCTCTCGTGGTGGGCGCTCCATTCATTTACGAGTTAAGGGGTTATAGCATGGCACAATGGAAACAACTCAAAGAATTATTTTCAGATGGGCGCTCTCGCACTATTTTTATTACCACCTTTGCCTCTATTTTGGTGCTGATTCTCTATGGGGTTTACCATTTCCATCGCATGAGTAACCTGGGTGAGACTCAAGCAAGAGTTGAGCA
Organism: uncultured Gammaproteobacteria bacterium; assembly: GCA_964350565.1. Lineage (GTDB taxonomy): Bacteria > Pseudomonadota > Gammaproteobacteria > CAYGKN01 > CAYGKN01 > CAYGKN01. The sequence goes on along the minus strand of CAYGKN010000075.1, from coordinate 342 downwards.
GCATCCCAATCAGCTCAGTGCAGAACCTGGTTCATTTAATCCCACACCAGAGTATGCCAATGCGCAATTGCAGGATAATAAAAATCGTGCACATCTTGCCTTGAAAAAAGGCAATAGTGCAATTCCCACCATCATCAAAGTCGAAAAAATCGGTGAAAATGGGGTGGATAATGTTGATGTTGGGCAGGGCTCTCTGGGTTTTAAGAGTCTAGAGAGACTGCAACGTTATGGGGATAAAGAAAAACCTCTCGATGAGACGGGTGGTACCTCTGTCATTCCCGCGAATTCCTCTGTCATTCCCGCGAATTCCTCTGTCATTCCCGCGAATTCCTCTGTCATTCC
>CAYGKN010000074.1:0-5460 GCA_964350565.1 uncultured Gammaproteobacteria bacterium | reverse complement strand
CAAATGGGAGTAGGGGTTGGGTGAGGGAGCCGGGATCTGCCTGGGGGTCGATCCATCGGTGCTGAATGGCCTTGAAGGCGTGCCAGAGTTCATGTCTTAAAATGGGGAGAATATCTAACCCCTGCTCAAAAATGGCCTCAGCCAGCCACAGTCGACCTTGTAGGATGTCGTAGGAAGCACGGCAGTGGATCATGGGCTTTGTACGAAAATCAGTCACCAATGCGGTGCATTCCACCATTTTTTTGGATAAAGAGGATTCATTGGCTATAGTGTCCATGGCCTGCTTGAGTGCATCTTGCATGGAAAACTGAAAGAAAGTCATGAGGTTCATCCCTTTTATTTTGTTATCGACATTTGGGGGAGAGCCTTGACTTGCTGAGAGGGCATTTGTAGGATGTGGGTATATAAAGAAGGTCATTAAAATGCTTACTAAGAAACAGCAGAAAGTCTGGACATTCATTCAGCAGTACTGGCTTCGATGTGGACGAGCGCCGACTGTGCAAGAAATTGCGGATGAAATGCAGGTGAGTGCGCGGGGTACCGTGTATCGGTATGTTAAAATCTTAGCCAAAGAAGGGTATATTGAGCTGTTACCGAATGTTAGGCGCAATATCCGCATTAAATCCAACATTCAACAGTACTACCATGTGCCTCTGCTCGGTAAAATCGCAGCAGGGCAGCCTATAGAAGCAGTGTCACAAGACAGTGTGGTGGATTTCACCGAGTTGTTTTTTGGGCCAGATCGTTTTGCTTTGCGTGTGGTGGGCGACTCCATGGAAGATGAAGGGATCTATGATGGAGACGTTATCATTTGTAAGCATGCCAAAGAAGCCCATGCTGGTGATATTGTTGTCGCTCTGGTCGATCAACAGCAAGCCACGCTCAAGCGTATTCAATTCGACAATCATTCTGAAACCGTTGTGCTCTTACCTGGGAATGCGCGCCATGAACCGCAGCGCTATCCAGCGGGACGTGTACAAATTCAAGGTATTTACGTCGGACTGTGTCGTTTCGGCCATCTATAATTCATGCTAGGGTATAGTCCCTTTTTTTTATGGCTATTGGGCCTCCTCTCAGGTGTTGCTCTCGGAGGCATCCCTACGGATTTTGAAGTCAGTGCGCCAGGGATCCCCAAGGCAGCGCAGGTAAATATCGTTAAAAAATTAACTTGGGCCAGTCATCACCATGAGAGGCTCGAGCCCTCACTTGTTGGGCAGGCATTGCTTCCCTTTGGGTATTTGCACCCCCGTGTGCATATTCATTCGTGTATCGATGTAGTGGGTGCTAGTCATTGTCAGCGTTTCATAGTGAATGCGGGCGCTAGAGCCTGCTATCGTCAGGTTCAAGTGCGCTGGTTTCCAGAGCAGCCGGTGTCCTGGAAGGCGCTGGGTGTGGAGCTGCCTAAAAGCGGTGATCCATTAGATACCAATCGTTATGAGGAATTGAAAGATAAAATCGAGAAGTGGGCGCATCAGCATGGTTATTTGCGCATGCAGTTTAGCGAGCATTGGATTCACATTCACAAAAAACTGGGTGTTGCAGATTTGAAACTCACAGTGGTATTGGGTCGCCCCTTTTATTTTGGGGAGGTGCATTTTACCTCGATGCCACTGAATGAAAAATTGCTGCGTGCCTTTATTCCTTTTAACACTTCGCAGCCGTTTTCTTCTGATCAATTGTCTTATTTGCAAGAATATTTAAGCAAGACACCTTATTTTTCTCGTGTAGCTGTTAGGGCTCTGCCACCAGAAGATCATCATGTGCCAGTGGAAGTTAGTTTGGAGCCCTCAAAACCTTATGCCTATCGTTTGGGTTTGGGTTTTGGAACGGATACGAGATTTCGTAGCAGCATGGGGGTCGATTGGCATCACCTCAATCGCCGAGGACATAGTGCCAGCATTCAAGGGCAAGCATCCAAAGATGAAGAATTGTTGAGTTTGCGTTATTTGATTCCTGGGTTTGCCCCGGCATTTGACACTATTCATTTTAATGCTGTCTTTTCTGAGCACCAGTATAAGCAGGGCCCCACGCAAAAGGAGCAGTGGGGAGTGACGTATCATCGTGACAAGGGGGGATTTAAAAATCAGTGGGGATTGGTGTTATTGCAAGAGCGCTATCCGCTTTTAAATGCCCCCAATGTGCGACGTTCTTCTCATTATTTATTGCCTTTTATGGATGTGCTGTTGTTGCATGGAGAGCCAGAATGGTTGCCTTTGTTTGGTTACCGTGTACAAGGCAGTGTGAAAGTGGCTTCGAAGGAGTTATGGAGTGAATCGAATTTGTTGCAAGCGCAATTCAAAGCAAAATGGATGTTGCCTGCTCCAAAACCGTCGCGTTTGGTTCTACAATTGGGATTGGGGTATAGCGCAGGGAATGCGTTGAGAGAATTGCCATTTTCCTTGCAATTTTTCACAGGGGGCACGGAAACCGTCCGTGGCTATGAGTATGAATCTTTGGGACCAGGACGTTACTTGGCATTGGGTAGTGTAGAGTGGCAGTTGCATCTGGCCAGTCAGTGGTATGCAGCTACCTTCTATGATTGGGGTAATGCGGCAGATACTTGGCCGGTGTCGTTGAAGCGGGGTCTTGGTTTTGGATTGATTTGGCGCTCACCCTTAGGACCTGCGCGTTTGTATTATGCCAATGCAGTCGACTTAACGGGTCATCCTTGGCGCATTCAATTTAGCTTGGGCCCGAGTTTATGAAATGGTTGAAACGTCTTGTGGCTCTTTGTGTGCTGCTTGTGGTGGTAATTCTGGGTTATTTATTGGGAACCCCCCAGGGGAGCCGTTTAAGTTTTAGATTATTAGAAGCTCGATTTCCCCATGTGCATGCTAGCCATATTCAAGGGCGTTTATTGGGAAATTTTTATATGGAGCGTTTGTACATCAGGGGTTGGCGGTTTGAAAAATTACATTGGCAGTTAAAAACGTTTACCCTGAGTGGGCAGTCTCTGTGGCATTCCAATATGCAGTGGTTTTCTCATTGGAAGGGAAAAGCCCTAGATCTGCGGCATTATGAATTCACCAGTGACAATGGTTTTCGTGCGCAGACAGATTTACAACACCTTCAATTGGAATGGCGTCATTATCATCCCATCGGTACTGTATGGAAAGATACTGCGCTTGATGGTGATGCATCCATTTCGGCGCATCTTGGTAATGTGCATCTCTCAGGTCAGTGGTTGGGGAATCCTGTATCTGTTGAGGTGAAAAATTTTTGGAAATCTGCTGGGAGCATGCATTGGGGGGATGCATTTTTAGTGTGGCATCCAGAGAAAGCGCGTTGGGTATTCCAAGGGCAGGTCAAAGACTTTGGGGTGTTTTTGCCACACCTATATGGTGCTTTATCTTTGAATGGATTCTATCATCCTGTCGATCATGGGTTATCTCTTCAAAGCAGTGGGCAATGGCAAGAGCAGCAAGTGGCATTGACCTTAGCTGGCCATTTGTCGAATCTCTCCATTTTGCTCAATACGCATGGTCCGTGGGGACATTCAAAAATTCAGGGGATCTATCACCAGCAAGCACTGAGGCTTTCTCAATGGGAATATACGCATGAAGCATTGGGAACCTTAACACTGTTAAAACCGGTGAGTTGGTATCATCTTCATAATTATTGGGATTTTCCACGAACGTGCTGGCGTCAAGGCAAAAGCACCTTATGTATCACTCTGCGTACAGGACACCGTTGGAAATGTAATATTGAGGGAGGGTTATCGGTTTATGGCCAGCCCGTTAGCCTAGCCGGCCACTGGGAGCAGCATCACCATGGTCCGAGAGGTGTGTGGCATTTTTCGATGCCGTCGTATTTGCTTTCCACGGAACAATTACAAACCCGTTTTACTCAAGTTCAAGCCCATTGCCGTTTTTCCAGAAAGCGTTTGTGTGAGTTGCGAGGTAAATGGGATCAAGGTCAGATCAAAGCCAAAGTGATGTTTTATTCGGATCAATGGAGCAGGGATTGGAAGAGCATGATTGCACAGTATCATTTTCAATTGACGCATCCTGGAGAAATGATTTGGAAAGATGAGAAGCATGTGGTGAGTGTGAGTCAATTCAGTTTAAAGGGGGAAGGAAGAGATTACAAACATCCTCAAGTAAATGCTCGTGCTCGTTTTAATGTATTGCATTGGCCAGAATGGGGTTGGAATAACAATGTCAGTGGCGATTGGTCGCTGAAAGGGCAGTGGCCATTATTGAGTAGTCAGTGGGAGTGGCGCAGTCAAGATGGTGGTGTGGTGCAAGGTTCGTTATCTGGTAATTTTCATTCGTTGCGACATCCGTTGGGATTGCATGGAAAATTATCGGGGAAGCATTTTCCCTTGATTCAAAAACCAGAATTGCAATTGTGGGTATCTCCAGAGTTGCAGATCTCTCAGGGAGAGCTGTTATGGGGTACCGTGACGATTGATAAAGGAGTGGTGCAGCCGAGCTTTGAAAAAAGAAGCGTGACTCAATTGCCAGACGATGTGACTGTAGAAGAGCTTCAACCTGCGACGCAGGAAGAGCCGGTGTATTTTTGGCAGAATTTGGGTATGAATGTGCAATTGTTATTGGGAGAAAAAATTTACTTGAATGCCAATGGGTTAAAGGGAAAAGTGAATGGCAAGTTGCAAATCAAACGTGTGCCACCGGGTGATGTACTGGGCAATGGAGAATTGTTTTTATCCAAAGGGCAGTATTTTGCATTTGGGCGTCACTTAGAAGTTCCTACTGGTCGCTTAACGTTTAGTGACTCTCCACTCTCTAGGCCGCGTTTATCATTGTCTGCACAGCGTACGCTTTCAAGAGTCAAGCTACCTTCTCAAAGTCAGATGAATCCTTTTGAATCGACATGGGTGCCTCGCACTGGAGAATCTTCATTGGTAGTGGGCGTGCAAATCAATGGATTTTTGGATCATCCCAAAGTGCATTTATTCTCTAATCCTTCGGGGTTGTCGAAATCTGACATTTTATCTTATTTATTGTTTGATCAATCGGCAGGTCAAACGGGTCAGGCCGATCTCAATATGTTATTGCGCGCAGCTTCCAGTCTAGATTTAGGCCGTCGAGATCAAAATGCCCTGCAAGTGGAGTTATCCAAACGATTGGGGTTAGATGAAGTCAGCCTTGAAAATGAGGACAGTGGAGTGGGTGATCTCAACCATCCACTGGACCAAACTGCATTGCGGTTAGGCAAGCATTTGTCGGATAAAATTTACTTAAGTTATGTGGTGGGGTTGTTTAAACCCATCGGTATTTTTCGAATGACTTATCAATTGGATAAACATTGGCGCTTGCAGAGCGAAGCCGATGGCCAAAACAGTGGTGTTGATATTTTGTATGAGAAACATTGAGTGAACTGTCTCATTTCTGCTTACCTTGTCATTCCCGCACACCTTGTCATTCCCGCCCACCATGTCATTCCCGCGCACCATGTCATACCAGAACACCATGTGAAACTTGCATAAACTATGAA
>CAYGKN010000073.1:0-5521 GCA_964350565.1 uncultured Gammaproteobacteria bacterium | reverse complement strand
AGTAGCTCAGTCGGTAGAGCAACTGATTCGTAATCAGTAGGTCGGAGGTTCGATTCCTCTCTTCGGCACCAAAAAGGGCTCAAAAAATATGCAGATTTTAATTGCCGGTGCGGGTATAGTGTCCAATATTTTGGCCCACGGACTGACCCAATTGGGTGTGGACGTGCTTGTGGTTGGGGAGAGTCCCGCGTTCGCGGGAATGACAACTTTCAATGATCCCCGAGTTTTCGGTCTCAGTCCACGCACCCAGGCTTTTCTTTCTCGCTTAGGGTTATGGCCCAGCGGTGCAACAGCCATTCAAGAAATTCATTGTTCTGTTCAGGGTGGGTGGCATCAATGGCGAACAAAGGCTAGTCAGATGGGTTTGCCCAATTTGGCTTATGCGATACCGGCAGAGGTATTATGGTCACATTTTAAAGGGCAGGCAGTGGCTCACCCTCATCAATCTGGGATGGTGTCCACTTGGGTGAGGGAAGGGGAAGGGTATCGGGTGATATTGAATACCGGAGAGTCGTTGTTTGCTCAACGTCTGATTATTGCCACTGGAGGGTCAAGCTGGTGGAAGAATGAGCATTGTGAGCGCATTCATATTGAGCAAACAGATTATGCTCAAAGTGCGTTGCTGGGACGGTTTAAAGGAAGTGTGCCATTGCCAGTGGTCATAGAGCGTTTCATCTCTGGGGGGGCGATCGCTTGTTTGCCTGTGGATGATCAGGGCGAATATGCGTGGATTTGGATGGGGAGTCCTGAAGTCTTACAAACTTTCCCATCCGGCTCGCCCTTAGAGCAGCGTGCTCGCTTATCTGAGCTTCTCAAATCGCGTTTGGGTGATCTCAGCGAGGTGTGCATACAAGGAATTTTTCCCTTAAAGGGGCATCATCTCAGTCATGCTGCGATGGATTCTTGTGCGTGGATGGGCAATGCAGTCGCTAATTTGCATCCCTTTGGGGCACAAGGTTTAAATGTTTCTTTGATGGGGGTTGAACATTTCTTATCGAGCTTGAAGCGGACAGGGGATTTGTGCAAAGCCTTTGAGGAATATGGGCAATATTATGACGTGTATATCAAACCCAAAGTCGCTATTTTCCAGCGCAGCATGCGATACTTGTCAGCACCATTGCTGTTAAAGCGCTCTGCATTGTGGGCCCTCTCTACATGTCCTCCTTCATGGATTTCTCAGCCCTTACGTGCTTGGATTGCCCATGAGTATTAATCTGCATGACGTGGGAATCTTGGGCGCGGGTGTTGCTGGCTTAGTGGCGGCATTGGCTTTTGCGGAACAAGATCGGCGCGTGGTCTTGTTTGAACCTGATCCGCCTTCTCCAGCTTCCAGCCACCTAGAATTTCCAGAGCGGGTGGTGGCATTGTCTCAGCATTCCTTAGATTTTCTAGGGCGCTTTATCGACCGTATTGAAGATTTTAGTGCCCCTTATCGCAGCATGACGGTGGTGGATGGATGGACTCACCAGCGTTTTTCTTGTGAAGCCATGGCGCTGGGCAGAACAGCCTTGGGTCGGATTGTAGATTTAGATGCTCTGCGTTGGCAGTTATGGAAAGCGGCTTCTCAGATCGAGCACATATCAGCAGCGCCTTCGAGCCTTTTATCGGATGAAAAAGGGATGTCTGTGCTTGCTAATGGTGTCGAGCATCGATCTCGACTGTGGGTGGGGGCGGATGGAGCGCGTTCTTGGTTGAGAGAAAGATTGGGGATTGCTTATCGGCGTCATGATTATGCTCAAAAAGCATTTGTCTGTGCATTATCTTTATCGAAGCCCCATGAGTTTGTGGCTTGGCAGCGTTTTTTATCCACCGGCCCCATTGCATTGCTACCTTGTGCCGATTTGTATGTGGCGCATTTGGTGTGGTCAGTCTCTGAAACGGCGATCCCTTCTGCATGGAATGATGTGCAGGCATTTGAGTTGGCATTGATGAAAGCCACCGAAGGAGAGTTTGGAGTGATCCGTACGCTCACCCTTCCAAAGGCGTTTCCATTGTCTTGTGCTTGTGCGAAGACATTTGTTCAAAATCAGGCGGTATTATTAGGGGAAGCGGCACATGTGATTCATCCTTTAGCTGGTCAGGGATTGAATTTGAGTTTGTCTGATGTAGAGAGTTTGGTAGAGCATTTTAAAGGGCGCTGGTCTAGAGAAGTGGAGTGGCCACGTATGCTGAGGGATTGGAATCGGCGTCGCGTATTTTCAGCTAAGTGTTGGTTGCAGTTGATGACGCTCATCAATCGATGCTTTTTAACGAATGTACTAGGGGATGTTCGAAGGTTAGGTTTTTGGGGCTTGAATCGCTTTGGTGTGATCAAGCAATGTGTGATGAAAATCGCGGGTTCAGTATGAGGAGCAAGCAGTGATTTGGGAGCAAGCGAAACGTTATATTCCCGGGGGGGTAAATTCTCCGGTGCGTGCATTTGGAGCCGTGGGTGGAGAACCTTTTTTTGTCTCTAAAGCCAAGGGGCCTTATTTGTATGATAATCAGGGTAAACCCTACATTGATTATGTCATGTCTTGGGGGGCTTCGATATTGGGGCATGCCCCTGAGGCGGTTTTAGAACCCTTAAAAGCACGTTTAGCTTTAGGCTTAGGGTTTGGTGTGCCCACAGAATTAGAAGTAGAATTGGCGCAGTGGTTGTGCACGCATGTGCCTAATGTAGAGCAGGTGCGTTTAGTCAATTCTGGAACAGAAGCTTCGATGTCTGCAATTCGTTTATCCAGAGGGGCAACGGGGCGTGATTATATCATCAAATTCGCTGGTTGTTATCATGGTCATGTAGATAGTCTGTTGGTACAAGCGGGCTCTGGGGCATTGACCTTTGGGCAGGCGACATCAAAAGGCGTGCCGGAGAGTTTTGCACAGAGCACTATGGTGTTGCCTTTTAATGACTCGCTAGCTTTGCAGAAGTGTTTTGAGGAGATGGGCGATCAGATTGCAGGGGTCATCATTGAGCCCATTGCGGGAAATATGAATTTTATTCCGGCTCGCTATGATTTTCTGCGATTGCTTCGAGAGTGTTGCACGCGTTATGGAAGTGTATTGATTTTTGATGAAGTGATGAGTGGCTTTCGCGTTGCTTTTGGAGGGGCCCAGGAGCATTATGGCATTGATGCCGATTTGGTGGTTATGGGTAAAATTATGGGCGGAGGTTTGCCTGTGGGGGCATTTGGAGGGAAGCAGACGTTGATGTCTGAGTTATCCCCATTGGGTGGTGTGTATCAAGCTGGAACCTTATCTGGAAACCCCATGACGGCACAAGCGGGTTTGTCGACTTTGCAATCGTTATCGAGTGAGAGTTATTCACGATTACAATCAAAATGTGAATTCTTACTTTCGAATCTCAAGGCATTGGCTGAGCGTGCGGGGGTGCCTTTTTATGTAGACAGTCTTGGGGGCATGTTTGGGTTCTTTTTTGCAACAGGGCCTATTGAAAATTTAGAGATGGCCGTGCAAGCTGATGAGAAATCCTTTTGTCATTTTTTTCATGCGATGTTGGAAGCAGGGGTATATTTTGCGCCTTCTCGTTTTGAAGCGGGGTTCATGTCACTGGCTCATGATGATGAGCACTTATATCAAACGTTATCGGCAGCAGAAAAAGTATTTGCTCATTGGCCTAGCCTTGAGAAAGGCGAGTGAGTTGGCGGGCCAGTATAGAAAATAAGATGGCTGCCAGTGTAGAGGCACTGGTGGCCAACAGCGTTGGAATGATCACTCGTCCCGGTGAGAGGGCACCATTGGCACTGAGAATGGCCATCCCTGTGATGGGGATTAATTGCAAGCTAGAGGTATTGAGTGCCAAGAAAAAGCACATGGCATCGCTGGCCACATGGGGTTTTTGATTAGAAATGCGAGCTAAGGATTCCATGGCTTTGAGTCCTGCAGGTGTGGCGGCATTTCCCAATCCAAATAGGTTTGCCACACAATTGGTGGTGATGTGCTCCAGGGCTGGATCTTTGGGAGGAATGTCAGGGAAGGCGCGAGAGAGTAGAGGAGTGAGTGCGCGATGAGTGGCTTCTAGCCACCCACTCGCTTTGGCAATGCTAATGAGTCCCAACCAAAAAGCCATGGTCCCTGCCAAGATAATGGCGATATCCATGGTTTCATGGAGTGCATGGTTGAGTGCAGGCAGCAGTGCGGGTATTTGGTGCGTGAGGCAAGCACTGATGAATGCCGTAGTGAGGAGTAGAAACCAGAGTTTACCAAGCATTATTTTTTCTCCTTAGTTTCAGGTGGACCCCCGCTTTCGCGGGGTTGAGAACTTCTCTGAATAGTCGATAAAATCTCCAAACGTTTTTTTTGGATCGCATCCCCCAGTGGCTGGCCAGAGAGTCCTTGTTGTTGTAGTTTTTGGATATCAATAGATTGCCACTGTGAGTGTAAGTCTTGCCATTGTGCGATGGTCAGTGGGCAATAGCTTTCTTTGCGATAGGCTATTGCCGCAAAAGCGACTTCAGAGAGTTGAGCGCACTTTTCTGGGCGTCTATAAGCATCTAACCTTTTGAAGAGCTTCCATTGTTTCTCCAGTGGTTGCTCATAAAATCTCAGGAAGGCGTCTAGTGAATGGATGGCATGCTGAGCCAGTTGACGATACTCATTGGGGGGAGTGAGGGTGGCCTGAAGAGCTTCTAGTAAAGGAATGCCAATGTCTGGTTCTCCTTTTTCTAAGGGCCAGTGTTTGGGAGTAGTATTTGCATAAGAGAGCTGGTAGGCGATCAATGCAAAGCGAATTGAGGGCGCTAGGGGTTGATCAATGAGGTGCATCAGATGTGAAAAGGCATTTACTGTGGAAAAGATATGTGGGCTTAAAGGGATCCCCATCATGGTTTGCAGAGGAGGGAATAGTCTAGAGAGTGCAGAGACATGGTGTAGTACTTGAAAAAATCCGGAAGGTTTTGTTGAAGACAGTGCTTTTTGGAATTCTTGCCAGAGTCTTTCATGGGCGAGATGCTTTAACTCTCCGCTTTGACTGATGTTTCTCATCAGTTGCGCCGTTTCTGACGCTAAAGAAAAACCAAAGGGAGCCAGGGTGGCGGCGAATCGTGCTACGCGCAATACGCGCAATGGATCTTCTACAAAAGCTGGAGAAACATGGCGAAGCAAGCGCTTCTCTAAATCCAGCTGTCCCCCATAGGGGTCAATTATTTTTCCTTGTTCATCCATGGCCATGGCATTAATTGTCAAATCGCGTCGCTTGAGATCATCTTCTAAGCTCACATCGGGTGCGGTATAAAAAGTAAAACCGTGATAACCGACTCCTTGTTTTTTTTCGATCCGAGCCAGGGCATATTCTTCTTTGGTTTTTGGATGCAAAAATACGGGAAAAGATTTACCGACGGGTTTGAAGCCTTTTTTAACTAAGATTTCTGGTGTGCCACCTACGACCACCCAATCTTTTTCTTCAACGGGCAGTCCCAATAACTTTGAGCGCACCGCACCACCGACTAGATAGATTTGCATGCGGTTACTCCTTTGTCATTCCCGCGCCATTCCTTGTCATTCCCGCGCACGCGGGAATCTT
>CAYGKN010000072.1:0-5542 GCA_964350565.1 uncultured Gammaproteobacteria bacterium | reverse complement strand
ACGAGAGCATTGGAAAGTAGGGGCCCAGTGGTTTCAAGAATGTCTCGTCGATGCAGACTTGGCAAACAATACCGCCAGCTGGCAATGGGTCGCCGGTAGTGGTGCCGATGCTGCACCCTACTTTCGAATTTTTAATCCCACCGCTCAAGCCCAAAAATTCGATGCAGACGGGGAATACATTCGCCGATTCATTCCAGAGCTTGCCAAGCTTCCTACACGATACCTATTTGAACCTTGGAATGCTCCTGCAGAAGTCTGCAAAGAAGCACACTTTTCTCCAGGAACAGAGTATCCTTTACCGATTGTGGATTTAAAAACGACTAGAGAATCTGCGCTAGACGCCTACCAAGCATTAATCAAAAAACATAAGGAAAAATAATGATATGGAGAATAGGGTCAGGTTTTGACATTCACCAATTGGTCACCCAAGGTCGTCCTTTGGTGATAGGGGGCATACCGATTCCTTATGAAAAAAACGTTAAAGCACACAGCGATGGTGATGTCCTTTTGCATGCCATCACCGATGCTCTGCTTGGTGCACTGGCATTAGGAGACATCGGCTCCCATTTTCCCGATCACGCCCCTGAGTATGACAATCTATCCAGCGCAGAGTTTCTTCAATTTGCCTATGAACAGGTACGCTCTCATGGCTTTTTACTGGTGAATCTGGATGCCAATGTGATTCTAGAACAACCGAAACTTCGACCATTCATTGAGCCAATTCGACAATCCATTGCCACATTACTGGACTGTGATCTCCATCAAATCAGCATCAAAGCCAAAACCCATGAAAAACTCGATGCCATTGGTGCCGGAAAAGCCATCAGCACCCAGGTGGTGGTGTTGTTAGAGAAGTGCTAAATTGGCTTTTCGGGTGAAAGCAAGACATCTAATCCATGATCATCACAGAACATGAAAAAATTATCTCGCAGATGGGAAATATGCATCTCGGGATCAAGGGCCACGATTAAATCCATACACTGCAAGCGAGCACCCAATTGACCAATGACCGTTTGACTACTTGCAGAAGACACTGCAATGCCCTGGGATAAAAAGTATTGCATCACATGATGAAAATGATTGGGGTTTTCTATACCACATACAGAAACGTGATAGCGCCAATACTGTGAAGTACAGGGATATTTTTCTGATCTGCAACAATGGTAAGCATGCAAACCCTTTGCCGGCAGTTTTTGCAATAACCCTTCAAGCTTTGCAATTTGATTCCATTTGCCCTGCAAAGAAAAATACGCACTGATCACCCCATCTCGCATCACAATCCGACTGTCTGTGATCAAACAATGGGATTGCGCCATATCTTGCATCGCACGCTCTAGAATCTGCGCATTCGAGTCGGACAGAAACTGAACGATCAACTCTGTAGCATGACTTTTTTTCATAAAAGGATCCCTATATCCATTGGGTATCGGCCTGCGTATAAAAAAATTGAAGTCTGCGTTAAATCTGTTATGATGAACAAAGGATTATACGGAAAGCTCCATGTTCAAAGGCAGTTTTGTGGCGCTAGTCACACCCATGCATGAGGATGGCCAGATTGATTGGCCAATCTTTGAACAGCTCATCTATGATCATTTAAAAGCCTCGACTTCAGGCATTGTGCTGTGCGGCACCACAGGAGAATCGGCCAGTCTCACGCTAGAAGAAAAAGCGAAGCTGGTGAAAACGGCACATCGGCTGGTGAATCATCGGATACCGATTATCGTGGGTACTGGTGCAGCTAGTACCTCTGATACCATTCAAAAAACACAATTGGCTTCTGACTGGGGCGCCGATGCCGCTTTAATTCTCGTCCCACCTTATGTCAAACCCACCCAGGAAGGGTTGTACCGACATTTTCGTGCCATCGCAGAATCTACTCCTTTACCAATTATTCTATACAATGTGCCATCTCGCACCGCTTGTGATCTCATGCCACACACGGTGGCTCGTCTTTCTCATTTATCGAATATTGTGGCCATCAAAGAAGCTTGCAACGAGAGCAACCGCATTGAAATGCTCTTACAAGTGACCGAAGGGCGCCTAACCGTTTTAAGTGGCAATGACGACATGGCCTACCAAGCCATGCTCGCTGGGGCCAAGGGGGTGATTTCTGTCACTGCCAATGTATTTCCAACAGCCATGGCACAAATGGTTCAAACCGCATTGGCTGATCAATTCGACGTTGCACGTGCCATTGATTTACATTTGCAACCCTTGCATCGCGCCCTATTTGTAGAAACAAATCCCATCCCGGTGAAATGGGCTCTGTATTACCGGGATAAAATCAGCACGGGCATTCGCTTGCCCCTCACTCCACTGTCCGCAGAACAACAGCCCATTGTCAGCGGCGCCATTAGACAGGTGCTAACCCATTATGAAAAAACATAGCCTTTTAAAAAAAGCCCTTTTATGGACAAGTGTACTACTGGCCAGCGCCTGCCAATACCGTCACGATGGGTGGCAACCTCATCCCCTCACTCTGAGTGAACCACAATCTCAAGCCATCGCCACACTGCCTGCTGTTGCCAAAGCAAACCTGTTGAATTCCATCGTCTCTTCTGGAAAATCCTTGGATACCCACGGAGCCGTCACCATTGCGCGCTCAGACACACGCATTTATCAAAATGAACATCGGGAAAATGTACTCATTTTGAAAAAACCTTTTGATGCGATGTGGCCAAGTATCGCTGCAGGCCTAATCAATAGTGGCCTCACTCTGGTCGCACAAAACAAAGCCCATGGTGACTACTACATCGCCTCCGAATGGCTGACTGAAAATCCAAAAATCTATCGCATGCATATCAATGCCGTCAATGCCAAACGCACAGAAGTGATGGTGACACAGACCCATGGCCAACACCTGCCACACAATATATCTGGAAAATATATCGTCTACCTGCGCAGAGGGATGATGGGGGGGTAATCACCTCCTCCCTGTCATCCCGGTACACCCTGTCATCCACCCACACCCTGTCATCCACCCACACCCTGTCATCCACCCACACCCTGTCATCCCCGCGAAAGCGGGGATCTTTCCTAACCAGAGAAGATCCCCGCTTTCGCGGGGATGACCGGGTGTGCCGGGATGACAATTAGGGTGTGCGCCCATTTTCGATACTGCATCAAACGTTTTTGCAAAATGCGCTCTACCTCAGAGGGTGAATAAGATTGTAAAAAGTAGGGCACAGGCGAAGACACCTCTCGCTCCAAGAGCAGCATATGATGTTGTTCTGACAAGCGTTGCATGCATGCTTCATGCGCAGCCGCTCCTCCACCCAATGCGATAATCGGCGCTTGAGGTAAGTCAGATAATATGGCCAACTCATACGTTCTAAACTCTGTTTCTGTTAGCGTGCGTACCCACTGAGAAAAAGCGATCCCCACTGGAGCAAATCGCAAAAACAGCCACTGATCGGTATCGACATAAGGCACACCCAACATAAGCGAGAGTGTTTTCGCTAACGTGGTCTTGCCTACATTCGGTAGGCCAATAATACATAATGATTTACTCATTCCCAAAGAATACACAAACCACTAGAGGGTTAGCGAGGGAAAAACTTGCCACGGTAGATTCCTTTTATGCCAGTACTACTACCATAGCGCAATTAAAATCTTCTTGCAAAACTGGACTCCACCAATACTTCGGCATCATCGCTAGCCCCTGTTCCTCTTGAGGTCACATAGTAGTAATAGCGCCCGGGTGGATCTCCACTACCAATCACCAAATCATCGGGGATAAATGTCACATACTGAATCGTATAACGCGGCTGTGTACTCACCGTAGGTAAGATAACTTCACTCGCAAGAGCACCATTGGTCGACCACCAAGTGGCCGTCTGATCTTCCATATAAAAGTCTGGATCATGAGCCAATACGCAAGGTGGCGTACAGCCACTCACGGCGATCGGGGCTAAGATCTGACTATTCAGCCAACTTTCTCCGGCAATCAATCCGCTTTCAGCGGCTTGAAAGGCGACTTCTTTATCCACAAAATTTGCTGTCATTTTTTGTTGAAAACTGCTGGTACTCATTGCCGTGATCCCCAATAGGGTGACCATGAGCAACAAGATCAATCCTGTTGCCAGTGTAATCCCTCGTTGTTGTTCTATGCTTCTCATAACACACGGTTCCTAAACGTGACATACATTACAATCTCCCGACGCAACATCCTATCGTTAGGCGTGGTGGTAGTTCCATCAAATCGATAAGACATGGGCTCCATATTCACTTCATCGACGGTATTAAATAACAGGCGGATTTGCGCAGACAACACTTGTGGCCACCAATTATTCGACTCCACGGTATTTGCTCCGGCATATGTGTCGACAATACCATCACCATCACTATCCACCCCGTAGAGAATACGCATGCGCTCCACACCCTCAGCAATTTCTTGCTCGGTCCCATTCATATCCATGCTGAATAATCCCATCACTGGCTGACCTGTTGATGTCACGCGTCCCGTGTCTTGAATGTAGTAATGGGTGGAAATGAGCTCTGCCACAATGGCTTCTGTCGTGTAAGCCTTGGAAAAATCATTGGTGGTATTGTTGGCCACCGTGTGAGTAATCGCAGAAGCATTGCCATTCGCTCCTGCTGTGAATACATCGGCTACTGTACAATCTGTCACCATCACGATGTCCCCAGCCTCAATGCCCAATCGTCCATTTTCCACCACAAGGGGGTTATTGGGATTTTGCATGGGATTTTTTAATTTGATAGTATTTTGACTTATCCTTCGAATGGTCAGTGTATCACTTTCATTCGCCACTAAGCCCTGCAAATTCGTAGGCAAGCTGGGCAACCAAGTCTCACTCCCTGCATCCCACCTAGAGCCATTGATCACCTGATCAGCCGCAAATACTGCATCTTCTGGGGGATTTTGAGAAACCACATTGGGAACGATCAGATCGGGATTCGAACAGCCTAAATAACCAGCCATTCTGGCCTCTTTGGCTAAAATAAAGGTGGCAAAGCGGGCATTTTCCTGCAATCTGGCCAAACCATCTTGAATACGGTAAGTCTGTTTGCTGCTTAAAAAAACTTGGATACACACCATCAATACCAGCAAACCCACTACCAAAGCAATCATCACCTCAATTAGTGAGAATCCACGAAAACGATTATTGTGGGCAAACATCATCCAGCCTACCTTGGGGCAATTATTCTTATATCGTCTATTTAGACAAAAAATTGAAGCAATCGTTTTGTGGCCAAACTATGAAACAGCAACTCAACTAACCAGTTATCGTACAACCTAGGAAATCGCACCATAACCCTTATAATGTCGGGCGTTAAGTGATTCATAAAAGAGAATACCCGATTTACCATAAACGCATTCCTTAATAGTTCTGTATAATTGGGTACCCTTTATATCATAGACTGGTTTACGCACACTACCGTCCGGATAAGGAATAGTTCCTGGAGCCGAATCGTATACAGCCTTTTGCAGAGCTTCGTGTCCTTTCGGCAAAGCTGTGTGACAAGCATGCTGGGGTAATTTAACCTAAGTGTACCTATCATACGGAGCAGCACATGCAAT
>CAYGKN010000071.1:0-5564 GCA_964350565.1 uncultured Gammaproteobacteria bacterium | reverse complement strand
CACCCGGAGCCCCTGATGTGTTCAAAACGCAATGGCGTCCGGAAATGAAACTCAACATTCAAAATCACTCTGAGCTGGTGGAAGAAAATATCCATGAAGTCACTTTGCATGTCACCGCCACTGTGGTGTTTGAAGAAAAAACCATTTTCATCATTGATGTGTTATATGCTGGTATTTTTACCATTAAAAATTTCACTCCAGAGCAAATGGATCTAGTTCTCAATAGTGTTTGTCCAAGCATGCTATATCCTTATGCCAGAGAAGTTGTGAGTGATGTCGCCAACCGTGGAAGCTTCCCGCAATTGCTATTGGCACCCATTAATTTTGATGCGCTCTATGCAGAAAAACAACGTCGAGAACAAGAACAAAGCGCACAAAAGAATTAATGCAACCTTCCATTGGCATTCTGGGCGCGGGTCGCTGGGGGCAAGCACTCGCCTCTGCCCTTTCTCGCAATCACGTACCTCTCTCTCTCTGGTCTCCTCCCTCGCGTGCATTCACAGCCCTACAGGCTAATAACCCATTGCCGATGACGATTGCCCAGTCTCCCGAAGCGTTCTTTGCATGTCCAGATATTTTACTATGCCTGCCCAGCAACGCTTTTAACTTGGTGCTTGAATTGCTCGCGCAACATCCACACCCCAAGCGTCGATTGATTTCTGCAGCCAAAGGCTTTAGTGACGATGGAGAATTATTCAGTCAAGCATTGGCTGCACGAGGCTTAAATATTCCCTACGCCATTTTATCCGGACCTAGTTTTTCCAATGAAGTACGTGCTCAACAGCCCACAGCTTTGAGTTTGGCCAGCAATAATCTTGAATTGGCAAAAGACTGGCAATCGTATTTGCACCAATCTCATTGTCGTGTTTATCTGCAAGACGATGTCATTGGCGTTGAATTGGGCGGGGCTTGTAAAAATGTATTGGCCATTGCTGCAGGATTGATTGAAGGCCAAGGTTTGGGATCCAATGCCAGAGCCGCTCTCATCACCCGCGGGTTACTAGAAATGATTCGCTTGGGCGAGGCCATGGGAGCCCAAAAAGATACCTTCTACGGCTTATCTGGATTGGGAGATTTGATCCTTACCGCCACCGATCACACCTCCAGAAATTATCATTTCGGCTACACACTCGGTCAAGGGAATTCAATCACACAAGCCCTAAAACACAGCCAAGGTGTGGTGGAAGGCTTGCGCACCTGTGCACATGTACAAAGGCTGATTCAACAATACCAAATCGAAACCCCCATATTTACTGAAGTGGCGGCTATTCTGCTGGAAGAAAAACCTATTGCGCAGGCATTAGTTGCGTTGTTGGAGCGAAAGGCAAAAGTGGAGTAATTAGACACTCAAAACAACAAACTCGATAATTCACTCAAATGTCCAATGGGCTGCTGAATGATCCCCGACATTTTTTTCTGGCAATTGGCTTTGGGGAGGATCACTTTTTCAAAGCCATGTTGTATGGCGGCAGCCAAACGTTCTGGGCCTCTGGCAATAGGCCTAATTTCTCCGGCCAATCCCACTTCTCCCAGTACAATGGTTCGTCTATCCAGCGGTCGTTGTTTTAAGCTGGAAAAAATCGCAGCCAATAGTGTTAAATCCAAAGCTGTTTCTTGGCTTTTTAAACCTCCCACCAAACTTCCAAACACATCCTGATCGAAAGTGGCGACACCCGCATGGCGATGCAATACGGCCAGCAACATGGCCAAGCGATTGCCATCAAACCCCAAGGCCAAACGTTTGGGTTGCCCGTGCGCAGTATCCAGCAAGGCTTGGACTTCAACCAGCAAGGCTCTAGATCCTTCCCAGAGAATACCAATGGCGCTGCCGGCCAACGGTTTCGCCTCTCTATCCGACAAAAACAATGCAGATGGATTGCTCACCGCACGCAATCCCGTATCCGTCATGCCAAAAATACCCAATTCATTAACCGCACCAAAACGATTTTTTACGGCGCGCAAGAGTCGAAAGCGGCTGTGCGTATCCCCTTCAAAATACAGTACCGTATCCACCATATGCTCTAAGACTCTGGGGCCAGCTATGGCGCCTTCTTTGGTCACATGGCCTATTAAAAACACGATGGTATTGTTCTGTTTCGCAAACTGCACCAACTGCCCGGCACAAGCACGCACTTGGCTCACTGAGCCAGGTGCTTGAGTCATCTCTTGAGAAAACATGGTTTGTATCGAATCAATCACTAAACAGTCTGGAGATTGAGAACGTGCAGCCTGTAAAATACGCTCTAATTCAGTCTGTGCCAATAACGAGAGTTGGGAACCTTCTAATTGTAATCGCTTCGCTCTTAGCGCAATTTGCTGCAGGGATTCTTCACCCGAGACATACAACACACCATGTTTTTTCCCAAAATCATGGACCAGTTGTAGCAATAACGTGGATTTTCCAATACCCGGATCACCTCCCAGTAAGACCACCATGCCAGGCACCAACCCTCCCCCCAAGACTCTGTCCAATTCAGGATGAAAGGTTGGTAAGCGATGGATTTCCTCGCAAGTGACTTCTTGTAATTTTACCGAACGATTGTCTGTGATCTCTCCAGCATAATGATGCACAGGACCTGCAGGCGCATTCTCAACCAAGCTATTCCAAGCTCCACAATCTGCACAGCGCCCCGACCAGCGCGTTGAAGAAACACCACAAGATTGGCAAGTGAATGCAGCAGATTTGGCCAAACTACCCTACCACTTCCCACACGCCATTATTGCGACGGCAAGCTTTTTTCACCACGGTGTTGGTCTTGCCATCCACCAGAGTGGTGAGGGCAAATAAACGACACGGTTGCTCTTGCTCATAATAAGTTTTCTTTGGCACCAAACGATAGCGCAAATGCGTATCGGGATTCACCCACTCATAACGTTGAGCCGTGGGTTGAGTCTCTAAAGCTCGATTGAGCTGGGATTGATCAAGGGCGTCTAATTGACGGCCCACACTGGCTCCCATCATGCTACCCACTACCGCTCCCGTGGCTGTTGCCAATACACGACCAGTGCCTCCACCGATTTGATTCCCGACAATGCCCCCCACCAAACCACCAGCAAGACCACCTTGTTCTTCTCGAGTCATCTGCGCACAGCCACCCAACATCAGGGCAACCAACGCACTTACCCCCCATATTTTATTCATCAATCCCCCTCATTCTCTATTCTCTTGTCTCAGTGCATTTTCAATATAGGCCACTGCATCTATTTCAACGACAGCACCTTTGGGCAATGCCGAGACGGCTACCACTGAGCGTGCAGGTAGGACCGGCAAACATCCCAGTAGGACTTCATTTAGGATCGCATAATCATTCATGTCTAGCAAATACACCGTAAGCTTGACCAAAGCTTCCAAATTGCCTCCTGAGGCTTTTAGCAATTGCTCAAGATTATCGATGGCTTGATGCAACTGCGCCTTAAAATCAGAAGACACTAAGGTGCCTCCTTGAGGAAGTAAACCAATTTGCCCTGAGCAATATAGCCAAGGACCCACACGCACTGCTGGGGTGTATGCCCCCACTGGAGGTGCATTGGCATGAATTGCCACCATCGTCATATCGTCTCCTTATTTTTGAATGACCATATCATACACAACAACAACCCTCAGTTGAAGGCGCTTTCTTCAAATATTCTTGCAATTCTAATTTGCTTTGATGATATTCTGAGTAATAAGTACCAGCCACCATCGCTAAAAAGGCCGGCAAGGCAAATAAATGGGCCCATGTGGCATGAATATGGCAATGTGGCAATAACCAGGTGCCCAACATCCAAAACACGAAATACGTATCCACCCCGTGAAACCATGGCGTCAATGGCAATAAAAATGAGGCAATGCGCGCACAAAAGGTTTTGTGCGAGGTCACTCCTTCTTCATCCACTACCTTCTCTTTGATCCGATCAAGCCATTTTTGAAAATTTTCTCCATCAAAAAAGTACGTTTCTGTAAATAAACTCACGCCAGCAATAAAAAACGCCATCACAATGGCCAATGAAGCCACCAAAGGTTGTGAACGAAAACCATGCCCCAACCAAATCGCAGGGATCAACAATAATCCCTGCAACAAATGTTGTATGGTATGAAAACCAGAGCCTAAAAAACGCATGGTTTGTTCTTCATCCTTTCCGCGTAAAAACAAGGCAGAATACGTTGCAGGACTATGGGCCTTACAATAGCCTGACACCATTTCTTTATCTCCCATGGTTTCCGCTATGCCCTCGACGGTTTCCGCAAGCTGAGAGGCTGTATCAAATGGCCATTGCAATAACCACCACCCCAGTCCAATACCAATAATCCAAATCCAATCCCTCTGGCAAAACTCCACACTCGCAGCTGCCGATACCCAACACCAAAACTGCTGCGCTAAAAATACGCTCAATGCCAATCCTGTAAGATAATACAAAACCATATAACCATCGATGGACCAATGGCCTTTTTCAGTTAAACGACTTTCTGAAAGCGGAAGAACGTTGTAGAGCTGCGTTAATAGCCAACCTAAAAATACAAAAGGAAGAAATAAAAAAAACAACAGATATTCAAGCCACGTGACTGAATGCTTCTTTTCCTCAAAATATTTCTCAATGGCTCGCCCTTGATACTTGCAGGTGCTTAAAAAAGAAATCAGTGACACCAATATCCCAATATTCAGTGCCAACCACCAGGCCACATCAAGCTCAATCAACAAAAAGATCAAGGGGATACCATCGCCAAATGCACTCACCCAAGAATAACTATCCACCAAACCTTGAACGACAATTTTCGACATATCAGATTTTTAAATCACTTAAGTTCTACTATAAGCCCTACAAATGAAAATGTAAATCATTCTCATTAAGAAAAGTTGCCTTTTGTTAACTGACTGTTATTTTTGGCAATTAAGTGTTCAGACGTTCTCAGGCAAATCCTCCGCCTCAGCATTCGTTTGATTGGAAACGCGTAACCGGCAGGAAAAACTCTCTTTCTTGCAACTCTTATTTTTCTATTAACGCCTTTAAAAACATAACTACATGATATTCCACTTAAAATCACAATCACCTTCCACGCTGTGACTGTGCTGCATTGATGACTACAAATCAACTCGATCATTCAAGGCAGATTTTGAACTTTTTTTAAACAATGGAGTCTAAAAGAAAGTAACCCACCGTGGGGAGGTTTGATATGAGTTATGCCATCAATAGCGTCAATAGTAATGCCATTAAGGCAGGCTATGAACGACTGCGAGCCAATGCCCAAGATGTGGCTGAGCTCTCCATCGCTTCGAATGCACCGAATAAAACCAATGACTATGCGGACACTCAAACCAATAATAACCGCACCCCTCGGGAAGTGCCCACCGAGCAACGTGTGGAAAACAATGGAGATAGTACACGCTTAAGTGAACTGATGATAGAACAAACCGTCATTAGCTACGAAATTGAAGCTCAAGGCGTAGTACTGAAAACCGAAGGAGAAACCCTTGGGAAAATTGTGGATGAATTGAGTTAGAGGCTCTCACCTGCATACAGAGATTCCCGCTTTCGCGGGAATGACAATGAGTTTCGCGGGAATGACAATGAGTTTCGCGGGAATG
>CAYGKN010000070.1:0-5746 GCA_964350565.1 uncultured Gammaproteobacteria bacterium | reverse complement strand
GCGATATCTGGAGTGATTTGCATATGAGCGTCCGGCTGTAGTCTGTCAGTAACGAGCGCACTTCTTCCCATAAAAATCCGGGGATCGGTTGGCAATGGTATGCCTTGTTTAAACGCCAAGATTCAAAATGACTGCGAACTTCATCTAATTGCATGTGCTGCTCCGTATGATAGGTACACTTAGGTTAAATTACCCCAGCATGATTGTCACACAGCTTTGCCGAAAGGACACCCCAGTGCATAAGAATATGATAACACGACTTTTAAAACCGAAATTTCACCTCCTCAGATCCCCATGGCGAGACTTTTTATTTTTGGACACGCTCCTCCTCGTTTTTCTTTTTTTAAGAACAATACAGCGCATTTATGCCCCTCCTAGACCCCATCCCAAGGGGGCATTAAAAAAAGACCAAACATCACAGTTTTTTACCAAAAACCCTGTCAAGGGTTTTTCTAAGTTTTTTTCAACTTTTTTGTAACAACGCAGCGTTACCGACAGGACACGCTGTACCACTTTTCTTTGCAGTCCAAAAGCTACCACTCTCTGCATAATAAGACTTTTGTTTTTTCTCTCGACTTTGGCCATTTTTAGCCCCAGATCGGTCACATATTGGTCAAAAAAATAATATTCGTTAAAAAACAGTAGAATAAGTTGCTTATTGAAAGCGGCAATGTCAAAATATCCAGTACTTACAACACCTTAATAAGGAGTTCAGGATGATGACATCGCCAGATACTATTTTAACACTGCTTTCTCGTTTTGCGCCAGTATTTTCTCGTCCCGTCTGGAAAAAAGTGCAAGTACTTTTCACGGGCACCATTCTTGCCCGTGGGCCAAGACGTGTCAGCTCTGCGTTAAAAGCCATTGGTCTTTTCAAAAATTTTAATTATAGCAAATACCATCGAGTTTTGAGTAGAGATCAATATTCTCCGTTGAGGTTAGCCAAAATATTATTTTGTTTATTATTGAAATTAATCCCAAAGGGTGAGCCGATTTTGATTGGCACTGATGAAAGTTTGGAACGCCGAAAGGGGAGAAAAATTAAAGCCAAAGGATGTTATCGAGATGCCGTGAGATCCAGCAAAGGAAAACTGGTGACTTCCTTTGGATTGAAATGGGAGTGTATGGCATTAATGATTCGTTTGCCTTTTACTTCAAGACGTTGGGCGCTTCCTTTTATGACCGTATTGTCTCCACCAGAAAAAGTGAATCAACAACAAGGCAAACGACACAGAGCCACTATAGATTGGACTATTTTGATGATGAAAGTGGTATGCCGATGGATTGGAAAGCCATGGATACTACTGGGTGATGGGGCTTATGCTTGTATGAACTTAGCAAAACACTGTGTGGAAAAACAGGTCACTCTCATTACTCGATGCCGATGGGATTCTCAATTTTATGAGTTTCCAAAACCAGAGCCCCCTCGACGAGGAAGAAAGCGTATTAAAGGAGATAGAATTTTCCTTAAAAAACTTCTTGAGGATGATGCTCAAGACTGGAAAATCATCGAGTTAAATTGGTATGGTGGGAAAAAGAAAACGATGAAACTGTTGAGTCATACGGCTTTATGGTACCAGTCAGGAAAAACTCCTTTGCCTATTCGCTACGTAATGATTGTGGATCCTGATGGAGAAATTTCTCCTGGAATTCTAATGAGCACGAAGACTGAATTAGAACCAGAAAAAATTGTGGAGTATTTTGTGACGCGATGGAACATTGAGGTGACCTTCGAAGAAGTGCGTGCTCATCTTGGTTTTGAAACTCAACGACAATGGTCAGATAAAGCTATTGCTAGAACAACACCATTACTGATGGGTTTGTTTTCTCTGATTACTATCATCGCTTGCACCTTCAAAGATTCCCCACTCTTTAAGGTGAAATCTACTGAATGGTATCAAAAAAATGATGAAGCCACTTTTTCTGATGTGCTTGCTTTTGTGAGAAGAATGATTTGGTCCGATAAATATTTTTCAAATTCTGACAGCAAATCTGATTCTGTCAACATACCTTTTCACGATCTCGAGTTATTGATCGAGCAACTTGTTTCGAGTGGGTAGCCATTCAACGTCGCAAGCCATTCGAAGAATTATACTGTTACTCATAGGAGAGTTTCGCCTTTAGTTTGAATATGCAAAAAAACTTCTTTCTATTTGCCTTGAATCTTGTCTCATGACATCAAAAAAATGATGCCATGAGCTTCTTTAAGCTTCTGGCATTCCACAGATAGGCCATTTGCCCTCATAAGTATTTTTTCAAAGTCTGTGTTCGATTCTGACTTTGAAAAAATACTTATCGAGATCCACAACTTATTGATAGTTCAGGCTGCTTACAGTGACTAAATGGCCAAAGTCGAGCTATGACTTTCTATTTTATCTGCTGTGAAAGCAAAGCCTCCCAAGCATACGAGAACAGCGACTATGGTGACGCCGATAGCCAAAAATGGATGCACACCATTTAGTTGATGATAACCACCACCAGAAAATTCTGCAGATAACCCTATCAGAGCACTCAACCAAGCTGCAGCATTGAGTGCTTGATAACCATTGCTAATGGCATCTACTCTCTGTTGAAAAGAGTCTATGTTGGATGCTTTTTTCGCTGTTGCGTCTATTGCTTGCATTTCTGTTTCTTTCGTTTCTGTTTCTTTCGTTTCTGTTTGTTCCGTTTCTGTTTCTTTCGTTTCTGTTTTTCCCGTTTCTGTTTCTTGCATCTTACTCAGTTTTTCTTTCCCGTAATTGATTAAATTAAATATACCAACTTGACTGCCATGAACATCATAAAAAAAAGCATTGCTATTCAAACTAATCTTTCCATAGAAAAATTGAATTTCAATAAACCAAGTGAGAGTTAGTTGAAAGGTCATAGCATCTTCTTCTGGAATGTCAGAAAATTTTTTTCTAAATACTTCCACAGCCTTTACAAGATTGTTGTGATTATGCTGTTTAATCTCGCTAATAACTTCCTGGAGATATTCACTATTGTTAGGGTTAAGCTGAGAAAACTTATTAAAAAGCTGAACGCCTTCATTCAATGCTTCAGGAAATGATAACGTTAATGTCTGCGCTTGTTTTAATTCATTCTCAATAGCTTCCCTAGCATTCTTCAAATTTTCTTCAGCAGCATCAAAGCCTTGTTCCTTGGAAGTTAATGCTTGCAATAGAGCTTCTAGTCCCTTAGCCCTTTGTAAATTCTGCAGTATCCTTAGCAGATCAGAAGCGGGCAGGGGCTTTGTTAGGTGTAACGACTTAGCATCTTTTCTTTGTAGTTCTCCGATCCGTCGGCAAACATCTGCTAGATGTCTCTACACCACTCATCTCATCTCTCCTCTACTTCTATACTGACTCTCCCACTATACGGCCCCAAACTTAACTGAGCATTAAATGCGCGATTCATCCCCAGAATTTTTACAACCCCCACCTTTACCTTGGTGTTTTTTTGCGTTAGAATGCCTGTTTTACAGTTGTTTGGAGGTTGGCAATGTCAACGTATGCCGTGATTAAAAGCGGGGGCAAGCAGTACCGCGTCAGTGAAGGGTTGAGGGTAAAACTCGAGAAAATTGAAGCAGATGAGGGTTCTGAAATCTTATTGAATCCAGTGCTATTGGTTTCTACAGATGGGGTATTACAAACGGGTCAGCCTCATGTAGAGGGTGCCGCGGTCAAAGCGACGATTTTGCGTCATGGATTGGGTAAAAAAATCCAAATTATTAAATTCCGTCGCAGAAAACATTATATGCGCAAGCAAGGCCATCGCCAGCCATTCACCGAAGTGAAAATTGAATCTATCCAAAATTAAGGAGTTAAGTCATGGCACATAAAAAAGCAGGTGGGAGCACCAGAAACTCACAAGATTCTCATTCCAAACGACTGGGTGTCAAACGCTTTGGTGGGCAATATGTACGTGCTGGAAATATCCTCATCCGTCAGCGAGGCACAGAGTACCATCCTGGCCGCATGGTCGGCTGTGGCAAAGATCACACCCTGTATGCCCTGGCAGATGGCTTCGTGCGCTTTTCTGTTAAAGGTCCCTTTAAGCGTCGCTACGTCACTGTAGAGCCCGTGGAAAGCGCTTAGCTTTACCTGCATGCCATTCATTGACGAGGCCACGATTGAAGTTTGGGCAGGGAATGGCGGCAATGGCATTTCCAGCTTCCGGCGCGAAAAATTCATACCCTTTGGAGGACCTGATGGGGGCGATGGGGGTCATGGCGGCAGTGTTTATCTTCAAACCAACAGCAATCTTAATAAACTATATGATTTAGGTTACCAAAAAATAAATAGTGTAGCCCATGTATAAAAATGGAAAAGTAGCAATCAACGGGGGGAAAATGGGGAGGATTTATATATCCCCACCCCCATGGGGACTCTCGTTTTTGATGCACAAACCAATATCCTTTTAGGAGAATTGCTTCAACCCAATGAAACCCTCTGTGTGGCCAAAGGCGGCTTCAGAGGATTGGGCAATACCCGCTTTAAAAGTTCCACACAGCAAGCCCCTAGAAAAACCACTCCTGGTAAACCTGGAGAATACCGAAAACTGCGACTAGAACTGAAACTGCTGGCCAATGTCGGTTTACTGGGCCTACCCAATGCAGGAAAATCCAGCTTTTTAGCAGCCATTTCTAGAGCGACCCCTAAAATTGCCAATTATCCTTTCACCACCCTACACCCACAACTCGGCGTGGTATCACTGGAAAAAGGAGAAAGCTTGGTAGTGGCTGACCTACCCGGCCTCATCAAGGGCGCGAGCGAAGGTGCAGGGCTAGGACACCGATTCTTGAAACACCTCCAGCGCAATGCCGTACTCGCTCATCTCATCGATGGCTCTCAATCTTGTGAAAAACTCCTAGAAGATATTCACACCATTGAATCTGAACTCCAAACCTTCGATCCAAAACTTCTTCAAAAGCCCCGCATTCTACTCATCAATAAAATCGATTTGCTTGCGACAGAAGAAAGAGAAGAACGCCAGCAAGCCCTCAAAAATCAGCCCCTGACTTACCTGCTCTGCTCTGCACAAACCACCGAAGGCCTTGAAGCAGTTATCCAACAACTTCAAGGCTTGTGCCAAACTTAAAAGCCCCCCTCGAGGGGGCATGTCTTATTACTTAGAAGCTGCATGCATGTTTACATACATGTCTTTAAGCGTTTTTTGATCTGAATTCAAGCGAGTATAGGCAGAAGCGATTAACATTGCGAGTAAGGCTACACCTGCAAACACCACCGCCACATTGGCTGCACCATTCGCGACTTGCGATCCGTGAGAAAACATGGAAACCATTAATTGCGAGTCAAGATGCAGAGTGACACCCGCTGCAACACCAAACAATACTGCAGGCGCTAGAGTGCATGCAAGATACTTCGACCAACTGTTGGCGAGGGCTCGATTTACTTGTTGCTTTTGAGGATTGTTCAAGTAACCAAGTAACTTTTTCGACAGTGGTCGATCTTCATCAGAATCAAAAGACCCTATAGCTTGATATATCTGAATCACTTGTTTTATATTTAACTTAGAAATTAATGGCGCCTTATTATCATCACTCAATAAAGAATATAGTGTCTGCAATTTACCTCCATTCAATTGAGAAAGTAAAGTTGCCTGAGCATCATCATCATTATTATTATTCAAGATAAGATATAGATCTGCCAATGGACTTCCGCTCAATTGAGAAAGTAAAGTTACCTGAGCATCATTATTATTCAAGGTAAGATATAGATCAAGATATAGATGCCCCAATTGCTGT
>CAYGKN010000069.1:0-5809 GCA_964350565.1 uncultured Gammaproteobacteria bacterium | reverse complement strand
GGGCTGGGGGATGACACGCTAGAGTCTTGCTCCTCCTACTGCTCCCAAAAATCAAAACTCTTTGGGGTGGGTCTTGGAATAAGAGATGCCCATGAAGGTCGAATACTGGGCTCTTGATGCAAAGCCAGAACAGGTTCAACCTCATGCTCTTGATGAATCTTCTGCTCTAACACCTGCAAATCTTTTTCTAATGCTGTTAGTTTTTGATCGGAATGCTGCAATGATTCCAATGTGCGCGCTTTTAACTGCTGCATGGCATAAAACTGCTGGGCATAATGTTGAGCCATAGACGCCTCTGCAGACTCTTGCTGTACCGATATCCAATCCATCACTTTCTGAGCTTGTAACACCACTTGCTCTTGGACAGTTGATAAGGTTTGTGTACACTCAAATACCCGTTCCATCGAGCGTGTCATCTCACTTTTTGCCGTGAGCAGCAATGTATTCGATAAGATTTCAGGCAGGGCTCTCCATTGCTTCATCGGTAGATGAATAGCTAAAAACTCTTCCTCTAAAGCCGAAACCTCATGATCTTGAGATTGCCAAGGTTCTGACAATACCTCCAAACGTGAGTGGTAACCCAATAAACCTGGGCGCAAACGCGCCAAGACTTCACGGCCCATAGATAATAATTCTTGTAATGAGTACAGTTTTTCTAATAAAACCGTGCGATATTCTAAATAAAACACATTCAGCGCATTACGCAGCAAGGCGGCATAAAGGCCGCCATAGCTGGTATCTGTGCCACTGCTATCATCATCCTGAAAGTCAGTGGACTGTTGCTTGGGTCTTTGGGGTTTTTCAGTCATACTGCTCCCCTCACAATTTACTCGTGACGCCCGCCAAACGCCGCAAGGAGTTGCAACAAGCTTACGAATAAATTGTAAATCCACACATATAACCCGATGGTGGCCATAATAAAATTGCGCTCACCACCGTGAATGATTTGACTGGTCTGCTGCAAAATTCCACCACAAGCCAGTAGCGCAAATACCGCAGAAATGGCCAAGCTCAACATGGGCAATTGTAGAAAAATATTAGAGACCACCAATACCAAGCCAAGGATGATTCCAGAGAACACAAAACCTGTTAGAAATTGAAAATCTCGACCGGTCAATAACACATAGGCAGATAGCGACAAGAAAATAATGCCTGTAGCCCCTAATGACAACATAATCACAGCGCCACCGTTACTCAAAACCGAAAGGTAGTAATGCAACATAGGTGCTAAGGTGTAACCCATGAAGCCACTAAAGGCAAACATGCTCACAACGCCCCACAAGCTATTTCTCAAAGATTGAGTGAGATACAGCAAGCCATAAGAACCCGCAAGAGTAACCAGCACCCCAGGGTAAGGCCAACGACCATAGATGGCAGCACCCGCAATAAAGGCACTAAACAATAATGTTAAGCTCAGCAGAAAATACGTGCGACGCAGTGTCACCGTGACACTAGAAGACTCAGCCCTTGAAATAAAACCAACCACCCTATTCATATGCCCTCCAAGCTACGAGACTCTTTTATTATAGCAAAACCAGAAACGCGACACAAGAGCTTTCGGGGCGACTGGATTTGAACCAACGACCTCTTGCGCCCCATGCAAGTGCGCTACCAAGCTGCGCCACGCCCCGAAGTGAACATTCTAACATGCAGCATGGGGGATGTCTAAATAATCTGTAGCCTGGAGGCGAACTTCTCGATCCCAGTGGATGAGATGTTCAATACTCTCTATTGGCCAAGCCTCTAGGCGAGATAACCCTTGATGAATGCGCTCAGCAATCTCGGTAAAACGAAGATCACCGGCGAGAAAAGCGGCCACCAATACTTCATTCCAAGCATTCACCGCCACCAATTGATTCAAATTTTTGGAGGCGGCTAATACCGTGTCATACAGAGGGTAACGTTTTGCATCAATGGGGTAAAAACCATACTCCCCTTTGGCCAAACTGGGGCGAAACCCTGGCGCGTAACCATGGGGCCAAGACAGCGCACGCGCAATGGCCATTTGCATATCAGGCGCTGCAGCCTGCCAAAGGCTATAGCCTTCTCGATAATGCACGAGCGCATGCACCAGTCCTTGGGGATGCACGCAAGCATCAACCTCTGTCATCGATAACCCAAATAATCGCATGGCTTCTACCACTTCCAAAGCTTTATTAAACATCGTGGCTGAATCCACCGTGATTTTCTTACCCATGGACCACACGGGATGTTGGCAAACATCTCCCACACTGGCCTTGTGGAGATCAGACAATGCCCAATCGCGCAATGCTCCACCCGATGCAGTTAAGGTTACACCTGCAATGGCCGAATGCGCCTGACCAAAGACCCAATCACGCTGTGGCCAGGCATCTAACACCGCACTGTGCTCACTATCGACTGGCACCACCACTGCATGGTTTTTCGCCGTAATCTCTTGTAAAAAAGCGGATGCCAATACCAGGGATTCTTTATTGGCCAAACACACCTGATGCCCCGCTTCTAGTGCCGTCACGACACTGGGTAAACCCGCCAAGCCTACAATGGCTGCCATGACCACATCGACTGCATCGTCACGCAGAACCTCCATCATGGCAGACTCACCACCTAAGATTACCGTCTGCCCTGAAACCCGAGCAGCCAATACCTCTGCTGCCTGCTCATCGACTAAAATTGCGTACGCTGGATGATGCTTTTCAATGATGTCTAACATGCCATCGACATCTCGATGTGCCACACAAGACCTCAGTGACCAATCCTGTTGTGTAGACACCCAAGAAAGTGTCTGACGACCAACAGAGCCCGTCGCTCCTAGAATAACCAGATTTTTCACATCTGACCCAAGGCATGATGAGGCAACAAGGTCAATAACATAAACGTGGTGTAGATGGGCAAGGCCGCAATAAGACTGTCAATGCGATCCAACACCCCCCCATGCCCCGGGAGATAATTCCCCGAATCTTTCACTTCACTCACGCGCTTACGAAGACTTTCAAACAAATCGCCAATGATGCTCGCAATCACCGTCATCAAGATGATAAATGGCCAATGACGCCAGAAAGTGGGCTGTTTGGGATAAGGCCACAACAGAAAAGCCGCTAGGCTGCCTCCCAATAGCGCCAATATAAAACCACCCAACACGCCTTCCCATGTCTTGTTGGGGCTGACACTCTGAAGCAACTTATGCCTGCCCCACCACGAACCACTGTAATAAGCACCGATATCTGTCAACCACACAGGCAACATGGCTAAAAACAAAATCACCCGATTTTCTTTGGCTAAATACACCATTAAACTCACACCAAACGGTAATAACCAACAAAAATTCAAGAAACCCACTCGATGCTGCCAGCTCATTCGAACATGCGGATAACGCCACAATACCGTGCTCACCCATAACCAGAAACAAACACTGAGCACCAACACAAAAAATAAGCCAATCTCATACCACAACAACCAATTGGGATAATGAATAAAACGCCCTGAAAATAACAAATAAGAGGGTGCTAGCGCCAGCATCAACAGCAATGCCCATATCACAGAAGCATACGAAGCCCAAGCACTCACCCCCGGCTTCAGCCGTGCTCCTTCTAGGCTACTCAATAACATCAACACCATCACCCCACCCGCATAGGCCGCTGGAGGCAGTACAAATAACCAAACCAATGCCAATATGAGCAATACCATGCCTGTGAGTATGCGTGTCATCCTTTTTTTCCTCTGTAGTTGATTTATTCTAACTGATTATGAGGAGAATTGACTAGGTGGCGTTGGAATTTCTAGTGGGTCGAGATTGGCTCTGAGGTCATCATTTTTGTCCGGCCCAGGAAGTGAAAGTCTTGGGCGTTTTGCACGCTTCCGTGAAGAATCTTCATGCCCAACTGATGGAAACCAACCCACAATTCGATGCCCTGCCTCAGTAACTTCAACAAATCCTTGAGAACTCTCAAGAGAAGTTGGATCCTCAACTCTTTTGAGCATAGTAAGGAAACTAAACCTATAATGCTGAGCTAAGCACTTCAACCAATCATCAAAAAGGCCTTTAGGCAATTCTACAACTGACGAAGTAACATCTTCCAGAGTTTTTGAGATTTCACAGAGCGCACGTAACATCGCCAAGCCTTGTGTCACTTCTGGTGCGGCTATAACCTTGCCTGAGCCATCCTGAGGTCTATCTAGTATCTTACTTAACAAATTATTCATAACAATCCCTGATAACTCAGCCAATCGAAACAATAGATGATGATGCTTGTCGGAGAATTCTCTCAATAAAGAACCTAGGTAAAATTTCTTCCCTTGACTCTCTACCGTAGAAAACAACGTATTGCAACGCTCGTATTGCTGACACAAGTCAATTTGATATACCTCTTTTACCCATTTAGGAAACGCCTCCCCATAAAGCTTTGGCAACTCCTCCAAATAAAATTTCAAAGGACACTTATCACTCTTTTGAAGATTGACCATGGGAGACAACCAACTTAAATTTTCTTGGTTGCAATAAAGAATTTGTATTGCAAGTTCTGTAAAATCATAGCGTCCCTTCTCTTTATCTTTCACAAAAAGTGCAGAACCAAAAAAATCGACCTCCTCAGAATCTGTACTGGCACATATTTTGACCGCTAACTTAATACGCTGCTGAAAAAGTCTAGCCCGATACTGTGGACTTAGATTTAAAACAAACTCCATTAAAGAAAGTCTATCTCTAATAAGGCTCCACGGCTCTACATGGTCGCATTGGAATGATCTTCTGTGCATCCCTGAAGACTCTTCGGCATCGAGCAGGAATACCTTTCCATCGATACTAGCCACCACCTCACCATAGACGGAACCACAACGCAAGTAATCCTTCTCGACGCCAGCATAAGTGGCATTCTCTTTTTTATAGTCCCGCTGAAAAGTAAACCAACTTGGTCGCGACTGCTTGGTTAAAAGCGCTTCAAGCATTACATCAAACGAACCGACATCTAAATTTTCTTGAGCATTAAGCCGTTCAGCGCTTAAAACGAGAGCTTCTGGCTTACCAACACCCAACAATGAAGACTTTATGTTCTCGAATTGCCTTCTAGTGACGCAAATCGAAAACTCTTCATTTAGATTTCTCGCTCCTCCAACTTTAAGCACAAGATTATTAAATAGCTGCACACACTCATCGCGCTCTGCATCAGATTGCAACGTCTCTATATAGAATTCGAAAAATTTTAGATACACAGACATAACAGCACCAAAGACAGGTAACATTTGCACAACCTGTTCCCGCTTCGCTCCTGATTTTTTCAGCAACATTTTCCGCAGTCGTTCCAACCAAGAATCAAATGCTCGCAAAATATCACACCAATCTAATGTACTCCAATCTCCAGAGCGATCAAGAAATTTCATAAACGTAATTCGAAGCTCATCATTCTCCTTACCTAAAACTTGAGAGAATATTGAGTTAAATTCAGACAACACCGAGACCTCCTCAGACTGTATTGAATTTCTTGGATTTGAAGAAGAAGACATCGCTCTCTCTGAAGTAAAAAATTAGTTAAACCCTGGAGGATCGCCTTCTGAATCTGATGTGTCAGACCATAAATCCTCTGGCACTTTATCCTGAGGATTAAAAACTTCTGGAATCTGACTTGAAGTCTGACTTGAAGTCTGACTTGAAGTCTCATTATCTGAATCCCACAGATTCGGGGGCACTTTGCCTTTAAAACTAATATTCGGTATTTTAAACGGTATTTCAAAAAAAAGAGAGCTAGTAGGCGCTCTAGCAGAGCTGGCAGAGCTGGCAGAACTAAAGTTTATCTTAGGATTAGAGCCTTTTTCAGCCGGAGAAGCCACCTCACTA
>CAYGKN010000068.1:0-6166 GCA_964350565.1 uncultured Gammaproteobacteria bacterium | reverse complement strand
ATTTTCTCGTCCCGTCTGGAAAAAAGTGCAAGTACTTTTCACGGGCACCATTCTTCCCCGTGGGCCAAGACGTGTCAGCTCTGCGTTAAAAGCCATTGGTCTTTTCCTCGACTTTGGCCATTTAGCCACTTTGGGCAAGCCGCACTATCAATAAGTTTTTGCTAGACCTCACGGCATCTCGATAACAGCTTTTGGCATTTATTTTTCTTCCCTTTCGGCGTTCTAAGCTTTCGTCAGCACTAATCAAAATCGGTTCACCATTCGAGGAGAAGGAACTGAATATTTTTTAAAACCCCTGATAATCAAAATTATCGGGGTTAAGGATGGTAACTGCTGGTTACGATAACCTAACGCTGATTAAATTGCGAGAGAAGTTTCAGTTTTCCAAGCCCCCAGTTTCTTAGGAACCATCACTTTTTTGAGTCGTGCGTATTGAGGGAGACCATTTACATAGGGCGGATAGTCTTCTCCCTGAATCAGCGGTCTTAAATATTCTAGTGCCGCATGCGTCACATCATAACCATCTAGGCTAATATAATTTCTGGGAAGAATTTTCTCAATATTGGCCACTTTTTCCAAAGGACAAGACTGAATATCACTTTTTAACGGATTGCTGAGAGAACGAGATAGCGTCAACATCACTTCATGCTCACCGGCCAAAGCGCGCTCTATGGCTGCTGCACCGAGTTGATAGGCTTCGCGTACATCCACTTTAGAGGCCAAATGTCTTGCGCAGCGTTGTAAGTAATCTACTACACACCAATGGTATTTGATTCCCAATTGCTCTTTAACCAATCGTGCAATGACGGGAGCGACTCCTCCCAATTGGTGATGCCCGAATGCATCTATCAATCCGGTGTCTCCTATCGAGCGCCCTTCTCTATCACGTAAGCCTTCTGAGACCACCACCACGCAATAACCATTTTTCTCGATGCTCGATTGCACTTTCTGCAAAAAACTGTATTCGGTAAAGGGGATTTCTGGAAATAATAAAAGATGTGGGGGATCGGAAGGAAATTCTCTGGCCAATGCTGCGGAAGCCGCAATCCATCCCGAATGGCGTCCCATCACTTCCAGAATAAATACTTTGGTCGAGCTATGACACATCGAAGCCACATCTAATCCGGCTTCTTTTACACTGGTAGCAATGTATTTGGCGACCGATCCAAATCCAGGAGAGTGATCGGTTTGCGCCAAATCATTGTCAATCGTTTTAGGTAGCCCAATGCAAGTTAAGGGATATCCCCATTTCAGACTTAATTGGCTAATCTTATGAGTAGTATCTTGGGAATCTCCCCCACCATTATAGAAAAAATAGCCAATGTCATGTGCTTTAAACACTTCCAGCAAACGTTCATACGGTGTGGGATCTTTATCAAATGCTGGCAATTTATAACGGCAAGAACCAAAAATTCCTCCCGGGGTGTGTTTGAGTTGGGCGATCGTCTCATCAGATTCAAGAGTGGTATCGATCAATGCTTCTTGTAAGGCCCCCTCAATCCCAAAATGTCCGGCAAATACTTTTCCGATTTTTTCAGGATATAAACGTGCTGTTTGAATGAGCCCACAAGCTGTGGCATTGATGACAGATGTCACCCCGCCCGACTGGGCGTAAAATACATTTCTCATTAGATTTTCTCCTTAATATGTTCGCGAATGCATGCAATTTCTGCAGAATAAAAATGATGAATCTGTTGATCCGATAAGCGCACTTTTAATGCTCCGGTGTTTGCATCGATGCCATGATATGCGCCTGAATAACATTCTTCTCCTTGGTAGAAATCAATGTTCTTCTCTTTTAAGGCATCGACCTGATTCCATTCATGATAGAATGGTGTAAATCCATCTTTTTCCCATAGGATTAAATTTATACTCAATTGGTTAAAAATATTAGCCCATAAAAGTGTTTTGGGTATACTGCTAGATAATTCACTGGCTGCGAGATTGTCAGGAGCGCCTTTTACATTTAACCCCAGACTCATCACAAATTGTGTATTTCCATGAGGAGTCACTTTGGCATTGACTAAAATCCCTCCCAATTTATTGCCATCTTTAATCAGATCATTGGGCCATTTCAGTGTGATGTCATACTCAGGAAGTGCTTGAAGAACGCTTACTCCAATGACGAGACTCAATGTGGAAATGGGATGGTCAGGGGTACTCTCCCAAATCCAAGAGCCTAATAAGGCTTCTTTTGCAGAGATCCAGCTGCGTTGATGGCGTCCAATTCCGGCACGCTGTTCTTTGGCGAGTAAAATATGAGTATCGATAGAGGATGCCATCAAGGCTTCATGAGTGGATGCAATCTTCTCCACCACAGTTATATTGGGCCACGTATTTTTCGCTAAAGGCGAAAAATACTGATAAATTTCAGCGCTGGATAATGTCTCGTTCATAGATATGGTGCCAAACGTTTCATGAATCCTGCCATGGCATGCATGAGTTTTCGAACGGGTTCTGGCATGTCTATCCCTCCTTCATTTTTGGCCCAGTTCGCATGGGCTTGTTCATCGGCTTGCATTTGAGAAACAATGGCACGCGAGGCTCTGGCATTTTCAGGCAATTGTTTCAGGTGCTCGTTTAAATGGGATTCGACTTGATTCTCTGTTTCCACGATAAAACCCAATGCAAAATTGCGATCATATAACGCTGCTGTAGCACCCATGGCCACACTCCCCCAAAACCATAAGGCAGAGAGGCGACTCTCTCTTCCTCCCAATTGATGAATGGCAAATTGACACCAGCTCAAATGGGCATATTCTTCATTTGCAGCTTGGTATAATGCACGAGTCAGGCTCTCGTCAGAACAACACAAGGCATGACCATAATACAAACCCTGTGCAGCCATTTCTCCGGCATGATTGATTCTCATCAATTGGATGGTTTTCTGAACCTCTGGTTCATGGAGTTCATCAGATACACCCTCAGCAGGATTTGACTCCACTGGCATGGGGACTTTTTTCCATAGCCTCACTCCCCTATCGAAGGTGACGATACATTTATCTAAAAAAGACAGCGTATTACGCATAGCATTGTGTTACCTGCTCCTGTGTAAAATATAATACCCCAGAAATTCCCATTTCGCGACCATAGCCAGATGTCCCTAGGCCACCAAAAGGCAGCGCTGGATGAGAGCGAACCATACCATTGATGGCCACATTGCCTGTGCGCAAACGTTTCGCCAATCGGTGAGCACGTTCAATGTCTGTGCTGAAAACACCCGCCCCCAAACCAAAACCGATGCCATTGGCTAAGGCGAGCATTTGTTCTTCATTGTCTGCCGCCTGTGCGCATAAAATAGGGGCAAAAATTTCCTCATCCAAAGGCTGCTCTACTTTCCATAATTCTGGAGCACAATAAAAACCTTGCTCTGGAATTTCAGAGGAAGAATATAGGCACTCCCCTCCCAACGCTTTCAACTTTTCAAGTTGCTGTTTCACACGAGCTTGATCTTCGGCGCGCGCCAGGGGACCTATTTGGGTTTTCAATTGCAAAGGATCGCCTATGGAAAAAGTTTTCATGGATTCAATGAGGGCATGGATGATCTGCCGCTCTTGGGATTTTAAAAACAGCACCCGTTTAGCCGCAATACAGGCTTGACCATTGTTTTGCAGCCTTGAAGCCACAATGCTATGCGTGGCTTTTTCGAGATCTGCATCGGCACAAATCAAATAAGGATCGCTCCCCCCCAATTCCAATAAGACTGGTTTTAATGCATGACCGGCATAGTTTGCTATTAATCGACCCGTCTCCGTGCTCCCTGTAAACATCACGCCAGCCACATTGTGGTGCGCAATGACTGCTTTGATCTGCGAATTGTCCAAAAGACAGAGTTCCCAAAGACCATCAGGAAAAACGGGCTTAATCACTTCAGAAAAACATTCCAATAGACAACCCGTGGTGTTGGGAGCTGTTTTAGTCAGCACCCCATTCCCTGCCAATAGATTGGGGATGGCAGATCGAAAAGCCTGCCAAATGGGATAATTCCAAGGAGTCATGCTGAAGATAACCCCCAAAGGTTGACGCACAATAGAAGCCTGAAGAGCTTCTAGAGCGAATGATTGCTCCCAATGTGGGGCCAAGAGTTCTAAAAAATGGGGGGTTGTATAATATTCCAACAAATAAAGACATTTTTCTAACTCAGCCTGAGCTTGGGCTATAGGCTTTCCCATTTCCAGAGTGATATGATGAGAAAGAGAAGGTAATTGCTTCTTTAACAAAGGAATTAAG
Source organism: uncultured Gammaproteobacteria bacterium (assembly GCA_964350565.1). Classification (GTDB taxonomy): domain Bacteria; phylum Pseudomonadota; class Gammaproteobacteria; order CAYGKN01; family CAYGKN01; genus CAYGKN01. The sequence goes on along the minus strand of CAYGKN010000068.1, from coordinate 1,936 downwards.
GTAGATAAACGCTTTTGACGCTCTTTGAATGTCAAAAACACCCAAGATTCATGCGCGTGAAACGCCTTTTGACAGGCAGCCTGCCATTGCTCGTGAGATTGCGCCGAATAAGTGGCTAAAAGTGTCCCTGTGGCGGGATGATAAGTATGCCAATCCATCCACCCAGAGTAGGTATTTATGGGGTAAAAGGCAAGCGGATACAGAGGGAAGCTCGCTAAAAAATCTTCCCAAGCCCCTGTGATCGTACACTACTTAGAGGTCTTCAATGTTTCTGACATGGTTTTGAAATCTTGTTGATCTGTAGAATATGTTAAATATCCTTTCATCAGAGCCCATGAGAATATCATGACTGCCAGGCTAGCCATCAATACATTGAATCCGGTATTCAACCCCACGTGTAAGGCAGAACTCAAATGTTGTGTCCAATGAGAAAGCAATGCAGGCACCCAATCGGGAGATTTTATTAACAAGAAAGGCAACAATGCGCCAGTGGCACCTAAGCCCGCAATCCCGATGATCACCTTCTGTAAGATCTTATTGTTGATGAGAGCTTGTTCAAGAACTTTTTGATTTTGTTTAGGTAATTTCTGCAAGAAAGCGTCTTTTGATCCTTGATTTTTGAACCAACGATAAGTGAATAGGATATTTGTCGGGTGTTCGATAAAAACAGAAGGAAGTGAAGAATCTTGATTTTTACCCATTGCAGCATACCATAACCCAACAGCAAGTTTGGGATCTTTTTTATATTGGGCCGCAAAGAAACAATTGGAACTTTTCAAATGATTTTGATGAAGATGACGTAAAAAATCAGCGGATTTTCTAGTATTTTGTCGATACAACGTATTTACCAAGTACAACATGATGATTTCAGGCAAAGGCTCTGTAGAGCCGTTAATCTGAATAGATTCTCCATCTTTGATAAAATTATCTGCTTTTGCATCTACACATAATGCAGCAAATAAGGCAGCCGCTGTCTCTGGAGATTGAATGGCAGTTTCTCTGAAAAGACAATCAGTATGACCATACTTAAAAAGATGAAGCGAAAAACTAGTCATCATTTTGATGTCTTTTGAATAACTGATCTTAAATGTATCCTCGGCTGCAAAAGCATTTGTATTATATAAGGCAATTAATGCAGTAGCCGCAGTAGATTTGTCAAGTTTTTTTAATAGAGCATTAGAATGAAATCTTGTATTGTGCCATTGATTATACAAAACAGTACCAAGGTTCCCATTATCAAAATAACATTTTACAATTTTGGGACCCAATGGACTAAATCGGATAAATAAATCTTCTCTTTCAGGTTTTTTTTGATCGATTTTGATGTGACGTCTTGAGCAGCCATCCATAATTGTCAAAGCGTAAAACACATTTTGAGAAATTTCCTTATCTAGTAATTGAAAAATTTCAAAAGCGATATCATCGGATTTCTTTTCCTCTTTTAAAATGCTTGATAGAAAATAGGCAGTCAGTTCTTTGTCGTTTAATTTATTGAGGAGGTTAGCGAAGAATGTCCACAATTCCGAGTGATTATCTGTAACACGGTAAACAAACATCAAGGTGGAAAGCATCCATTCCTTCTTAAAAGCATCTGAAGAGTTCATGAGTCTTTGTTCTAAATTTTTAGAATTCTCCTTATAAAGCTGCTGAAGAGTGCCGCAAATTGCTGTGTTATTCGCTCTGATACCCTCCAGAGTCAAATAACCATAAAAAAACGCATTTAGCCAAGTCTCATTAGTCAATTCTTCTGATTTAGCCTCTTCTTGACTACTCATGACCTACTCCAACAATCTCTTATAATTAGCTTATTATCTGCGCAAAATACACAACTATCAAGGCTTTATTTTGTCTTTTTTGAAGAGGGTGGTTCTGTCATTCCTTCAGTGATTCCCGCTCCTTAAAAAAAGAGGCGATTTAAGGGGGTTTTAGAAGATTT
>CAYGKN010000067.1:0-6487 GCA_964350565.1 uncultured Gammaproteobacteria bacterium | reverse complement strand
TCTTGTTAGATAATCAGAAATCGAAGGCTGTTGCACTTCGTGTTTGAACTCGGGAGAGAATTTTTGGCTATCATCAAGCAATAACAATTGCCCGCAGAACCACAAAAATGGCTGGCCACGATCCCCACAATACACCACAGATACCATCAAGGAGCTCAATACTCATATACTTCCCGACCCACCCCACCAGTATTTTGAGAACCGAAACCATTAGTAACTACTAGGAGGACCACCTGATCCACTGGGATACCCCTCCTCATAGTCTACTGGCTCGTCGTCACCAAGACCATAATCGCTCTGTTCAGTCTTTAATAAAGGTGTATTCATCTCATTGGCAAAAGGGCTACCACCTAGAGGGTGAAATAACGAAAAGGTTTTAGGCTGGTTAGTCATCATTTGATCCAAGCCGGCCCCCTTCGCATCTCGATGAGCTCCCCTCCTTTGCAGAGCTTCCACCTCGTTTCTTATTGCCTTTACTTCGCGAGCTAAAGCCCTCAGGGCTTTTATCTCTTTGCTATCGTTGACCACCTCACCCAGACCCTGTTCTGCATTGTTTCGATTAGAGGGAACCATCGGGGATGGCCCCCTTGGTTCTGGTTGATTCTGTTCATACAACAACCTACATATGAGACAATGACAATGAAAAGCAATGTCATCAATGTTAAAAAACCAACGCAAAAGTCGCCATAGAAAAAAATAACTGTTCCACTGACGAATTCGATCGAAAGATTCTTTTGTAGAAAGCGGAGTTCTACTGTCGTCACTGAATGAACATCTCGGCGCGAAAAACCAAGCAGAAGTAGAACGTTTTCCCAATAACCAATGATAACCTTTTGTATGGTAATCATCTTGAAAATCAATCCCGCTATCTGTTGACATAATACCTCCTACTACATTAGCTATGTTCATGAGGGAAGCCACTCTCAGCAGCAGGTGAAAGAGCAGCTCTCTCTACAAAACGAGGTGAATCAGCACTAGCAGCAGAACAACAAGAGAAAAAAGTTAGCCGAGTTCTCCTTGCCTCATGCTTCCCAGATTCTTCAACTATTTCTCTAATTTCATGAATAGGACCCTTATTGCTAACTGCACGCAAAAATCCAGCCATCTGTTTGTCCCGAACACGTTCTTTCTCCTCTCGAGCAGAATCTTTTACTCTTAGAGCAGCGACCTGCTCTTTTAGAGAAACGATCTCTCTTTTTAACACACGGTTTTCTTCACCCTGAGCAAGCTTTGCATCTTCTATCACAGCTTTTACACGGTCCTCTACAAGCCTTTTTATTCCGTGATTGACCACATCCAGCTTACAATTGACAGTTTCAACGATCTGAGTTTCACTCATTTGATCAAAATCTGAAAAATCAACTCTGAGATTCGCATCTTCTGGCTCAAATATTAAATCGTCATATTTATCAATTCCCGATATCAGATCGCCCATTAAGGTGTAAGCATCCGGGAAACAAATCCGGCTGACTTGAGCTTTCCTTAACGCCTCCAAAAACAGTTTAAGATCTTTCAAACGATAACCAAATCCTTTCCTATGTAAGCTTTCAACGCCTTCCATAGATTTTACATGTCTTCTTGCTATGGGAGCCTCAGCACTATGCAGCCACCCCCTAAACCCACCACCTGCCTGGCTCTCAATCAGTTGCCTCAATTTAGCAGTAATCTCCTGTAGCCCATCCAGAACCTTTCTATATGCCTCGTTCACCTGGACATCATCTCTTTTAATCAAAAATCTCTGAGGCAAATCTTTATAAAAACTTCCTGGTTCTTTCTTCAAATCGACAGAACTAACCTTTTCATCCTTAGACATCTCTTCCTCATATTTTAGATCCTCAGTTTCTTGAAAACCCGCTAAAACATCCTTAGAACGACTAGCAACGCCACCACCACTAGCACTACTGGCAATACCATCACTACCACTCATAAACCCCTCCGTTTTTAATTCTTCAACCATTACACCCAATGAAGAAATCCGTTTAACACCAAAAGAATCTTCTTTCGTAGAGCTCAATAATTTTGAACTCAAACCAAAAAAAGAGGCCACCTCCTCACACTGCGCATAAAAATCTCTCAGCTTTTCTTCGCACTTTTTAATTTTACCAGGGAATTTTTGCAATTGCATTTCTAAACCATTCAGCGTTGAAAAAATGCTTTCGCAAGTTTTGTTAATCGTTGCTAAATTTCCTCGAAAACTATTTAGAATAGCCTGTTTGCGCTCAGAATTAACTCCCTGATCTTTAAGCATCAGATAGGATAAGGACTCTAAATGTTTTTGTATTTTTTCAACTTGATGCTTCAATACAAAAAACAAAATTCTCACCGCCTGACATCCTTTTCCCATATGAAATGCCCAAAACTCTCCACCAACATAAAGCAACTCTTTCGCAGGACGCAGCAAATACTGATGCAAGCTCATCAACTGCAACAAAAAATATACCACTTCTTCAAAATAGCGCTCATATTCTCTGCAGTCTTCTGGCGTTAACCATTCAGGATAATCTGCTTTACTCAACCCGTTATGCTCCAATTTCTCATACACCCAATGCTTATGCAGCTCTTTTAGCATCACCATCCGCTTTGGTGCCAAACTCCCCATCTCTGTATAGCTAAAAATAAGCCTCGCTGTCTGACCACTGCATGTAGAAAGTATCGCGTTTTCTTCTAGCGTCCTTTGCCGAGAAAAAGATGCATAAAGTTTATGATCTTTTGGCCAATAAAAAGCAACACTGACTTTCGGCTCACTAACCGAAATTCGACGGCAGCAATAAACCAAAACTCCTACCGCACGACTCAGTGTTTGCAATTGATTCGACAATTGAACCAGTTGCTCTACTGCCGACGTCTGCTCTCTCTCCTCGCAAATCCTAGAAAACTGTATTCGCAACAGCGACGAAAACATGCCAGAATAAATTTTTGGTCGCATATCTTTGTTTGAAAAAACATCAAGGCGCTTATTAGAAAAAAGATTCAATGAAAGCATTCCACATAATTCCTCGTGATATCTTAAACGAGCTTTAAAATGCGCCTCTAAGCCTGCATGATTCAATTGAAAGGTTCTTAGATGCCCTATGGACCAACTCAACATTTCCCCCCAATACATTTTCTGAATCACATTTAATTTTGTTCCCAGGCCATCCTCTCGTTGAGACAAAAACTTCCTAATTTCATCACTCAATTCATTCGATAGCTGCAACACTAACCCATCATCTTTTGAATTTAATTCCTCTCCTTGTGCCGCATCCATCCAACCTTCGTATTTAGGACGATTTTTTTCATCTAATTCCCAAAACACGGGTGGCCGCCTAACTCCAAAAATCTCTTGGTATTTCTCACATAACGTTTGGTAACATTGCATCTCTTCAGAACTCAAGCAACTACGCCCCCGAAACCAAGACTGAAGTAACGAGCGTATCACCGTATAAGCGACAGAACTCGCAGAAACGGCTATACCAATGGGGACGCCCGCCAATACATTACGCTCCTGCTCCATCTCGCTCACAATGCCACCTCCCAAATTTGCCCCTCTCTCCATGCCTTATTCTACGGCGCGAGTCTTGTTTGTCAAGACAAACAAGACATTATTGAAGACAAAAAATCAAAGCCCCAAGAAATATTTTTCTCAAAAGTTTTTTAGACAAGTCAAGAGCTTCTTGATTTTTTTCCCAAATTCCTGTAGTCTTTGTTAGTTTGAAAACAAGAGTAATCATGATTTATCGACAACACTGGATCTTTTGCACGCAACAAAAATCTGATCCCTCCAAACCTTGCTGCTCCAAGGGGGGAAGCTACGATCTCTACCAATACACCATCAACATCATCAAAGAGCTCAATCTACATAGCATTGATCAGATCCGCGTTACCACCAGTAGCTGCCTCGGACTGTGTCGATTAGGCCCTAACCTCGTGATTTACCCCGAAGGAGCGTGGTATAACCCCAAAAATAATGAAGACATCGATAGGATTATCAAGAAATACGTCCATAGAGAAGAAACCAACCTCTCAGATCTTCGAATTGATACCATTGAGTAAGAGATATTTAAGCCTAAAAAAAAGGTGCCAACTTGGCGAGAAAACACGACGAGATGTTCCGCTGGGGATTACAACATAATTGGCATCGGATTAGCAAACCCAACCTGTTCCAACGGCAGGGCTGTCCCATTAAAGCTTGCATTGGCTTTTTCTTATTTCTTACCCCCCCTTGCCGTGCGTGAAGCGCCGAAAGTGGGGATATTCCCGCCTACGCGGGGATGACAGAGAAGATAGAGTCACTACTCTGCTATTTCCAACATCACGGCGGTCAATGGAGCGAATCGCGGCTCTACGGCTAGGCATTCCTCTACACGCACGCGCAACTCCTCCTGTCGGGCTGCCAGACAGATCATAGAAGTGTCTGTGGCCTCGCCATCGATGACATCATCCTTTAACTGATAAATCACCCCTAAACAAGAGCCCAAGCCACCCAGCAGCTTATGGTGGCCTTCCTGACCCATCACCTGTTGCCCCAATAACACACAAGCTTCAAATAACGCCCCAGTCTTGTAACGTGCAATCCGCTCAGAAGAACAAACCCCCAACAAATCTTCTCGCTGACCATAGACCAAACCAGACGGTCCAGACGCTTTTGCCAATAAAGAAACCATCGCAGCAGTGTGCTCACCACCCGCTGCCGCCAATTCCTCAAAAGCCAAGGCCAATAACCCATCACCAGCTAAAATTGCCGCTGCTTCACCAAAGACAATGTGAGTCGCTTCACGGTCACGACGCTCCATGTCATCGTCCATCACCGGTAAATCATCATGGATTAATGAATAGGTATGCACCAACTCCACCGCACGAGCCACCGAAAACACTTGCTTGCCACACTCGCCCCAAATGGCCGCCGATGAAAATACCAAATGCGGACGCAACCATTGACCAGGATTGAGCAATAAATGCCCCAACAATTCCCGCATCGAGGAAGGTTGTCTTTCTACAATCTGCACTAAACTCTCGCCAAACTCCTGGCGCCACCACTGATTATTCATCTTCAGCCCCAGATGAAAACTCTTGTACCGATAACTCACCTGCCGACTGAGTCAAAACCTCCACTTTCTGCTTGGCTGTCAGCAAATAATCCCGACATTGCTTCGCTAAGGCCATGCCCGCTTCAAATTCCGCTAAAGCCACCTCGAGCTCTACATCTGGCTTCTCTAGTAACTCGACTTTCTCTTGCAGGGCTTTTAACAAGCCCGAAAAATTGACAGACGCTTTGGACATCTTTGACTCTCCTAGACACTCACCCCATCCTACAACACTCCCACACGAAATAAAATGCGCTACGCTTAATAAAAGCCAATAGAGAAATCCCGTGGATTTAGCCACCCTACTCGGCGTTGTCGGCGCCTTTGCCATTATCCTCTCCGCTATGGTCTTAGGCGGCGGTATCGGCCTGTTCGTAAATGCCCCCTCTATGCTCATCGTCATAGGGGGTAGTGTCTTTGTTGTCCTCATGAAATTCACCGTTGCACAATTCTTAGGCTCTATCAAAATTGCGGTTAAAGCCTTTATCTTCAAAACCGATTCCCTAGCAGAACTCATTACCGTCACCAGTGAAATGGCCAATACCGCCCGAAAAGGTGGCCTGCTCGCCCTAGAAAGCATGGAAATCCATAATGAATTCCTCAAAAAAGGCATCCAATACGTCATCGATGGCCTAGATCCAGAAGTCGTCCGCATTACCCTGTACAAAGACATGTCACTCACCGTGGAACGTCATGAATTAGGTCAAAAAATATTCAAATCCCTGGCCGATGTCGCCCCCGCCATGGGCATGATCGGCACACTGGTCGGCCTGGTGCAAATGCTCTCGGCTATGGACGATCCCAAATCCATCGGCCCTGCTATGGCCGTCGCCCTGCTCACCACACTCTATGGCGCCATGATCGCCAACATGATAGCCACACCCATCGCCGATAAACTTGCTCTGCGCTCCAACGAAGAACGACGCATCAAATCTCTCATGATCGACGCCATCATGGGAATCCAAGCAGGACAAAATCCCAGATTACTCGAAGAAATGCTCAAAACCTATCTCCCAGAATCCTCCAGAGACGTTGAAAAACCTGCAGGCACATAATGAGCGAGGAAGATCCCCCCAAAAAAGAAGAAAGCGCAGGCTCTCCCGCGTGGGTCATGACCTTTGCCGATCTCATGTCCCTACTCATGTGCTTCTTTGTCCTCCTCTTAAGCTTCGCCGAAATGGATGTGTTGCGTTTCAAACAACTTGCTGGTTCCATGAAATTCGCTTTCGGCGTACAACGCGAAGTCAAAGCGGATGATCTCCCCAAAGCAGAAAGCATCATCGCTAAGGAATTTAGTCCCGGAAAACCCGAATTCACCCTAAAACCCGAAGTGAAACAATCCACTACCCAAATGGAAAAAAAACGTCTCGATAGAAAAGAAGATATCCCTAAGAAAGCCAAAGAAATCGAAAATCAAATCAAAG
>CAYGKN010000066.1:0-6672 GCA_964350565.1 uncultured Gammaproteobacteria bacterium | reverse complement strand
CCAGCGGTCTCCCTGCAGCTCACGAGGTGGTCAGTGATGTCACGAGAATGACTGTGAACTCCCGGGGATGACAGTGAACTCACTCGGACGACAGTGAACACCCAACTTACGTTTCCCCCTCACCTGCCGATAACCGTGGAATACGCACAGGAGCAGCTATGCAAGGGAATGTATTGGAACACTTAAAGCCCCTCGATTGGACAGTGGATCAAAAAACAGATCACTTATCCAACACCGATTGGGGAAAAACCTTTAACTGGCAGCAAGCACAACTACTCGCAAAGTATCTTCTTCCTTTTGAGGCCCATGCTCACCAAACCATTTTTTTTCAAGAAGATCCCCGAGCATATCTGGGATTTGTGTGTCGAGGCTACTTGGGCATTTTTAAATCGAATGACTCCCAAGAATTTCTCGTGGCTGAGCTTAAAATGGGCAAAGTCTTCGGTGAAATGGCACTGATTGATGACACCAATCGCTCTGCCACCGTCAAAGCCCTAACACAGAGCCAACTGCTGATCTTGCATAGAGAAAATTTCGAAAAAATGAAAGAAGAGCACGTGCGCCTGGCCCTAGACATTGCACTGCACTTGGCACGCTCGATTAGCCTGAGGCTGCGATTGACCACAGGGCAATTGGTCAGCCGCTTAAACTAAGGCTTGCCTCCCTGAACGAGCAGTGTGTGACGCCACCAATCGCTGCCAGTAAGCTTCATAAGCTGCCAGAGAAAATGGTTCTCGTGCACTGGCACACAACTGACCCTGAGACTCATCGGCCCAGTGGTGCAAGGACTCTAATAATGCATTGAGCTGACTGCGAATGTGACTCAATGACTGATGGGATTGAGGCTGGAAAATCACCACAAAACGATGCAACCCCTGCCAAAGCGCATTCGCCTCTATGGGCTTACCCTCTTCACTGCGCAACTGACACGTATCATCGATATTTTTGAAATATCCACCCAACTGCCAGTATAAATTCAGGCCCGCGGTATATTCCAACAATTGCTCTCGACTCAGGGGCGAATGAAAATCTAAAATAACTTTCAGCACCGGTAGGGCATGCGGCTCATGACGTGGCCGAAACCACATCCATAGGGAAAAAATCACAACACCCACTAACGCAATCAACAAATGCTTAGGCAACACTGCCGGTAGGGTTAATGCATGCAAACTCAACATCATTCCTCCTGATTCACCAATTCCATACAGTGTTGCACATTCACGCTGACAATGCGAGAGATCCCCGCCTCGTGCATGGTCACCCCGATGAGTTGATCCATGGATTCCATCGTGGGCTTGCTGTGCGTAATCAAAATAAATTGGGTTTTATCCACCAGCGTTTTCACCAAATTCAAAAACCTTAACACATTGGCATCATCCAAAGGCGCATCGATTTCATCCAATACACAAAAGGGTGCCGGGTTCAATGAGAATAACGCAAATACCAATGCAATGGCCGTGAGTGTTTTTTCGCCTCCTGAGAGCGACGATAAACTGTGATTGCGCTTGCCCGGTGGCTGCGCCTTGATCAACACCCCACTAGTGAGTGGATCCTCTCCCACCAAAGCCAATCCCCCCTGTCCCCCTGAGAAAATTTGCGAAAATAATCGGGTAAACTCGGCATTCACTTTGTTATAGGTTTCCATAAACTGTGCTTGAGTGTCTTCATCAATTTTATCAATGGCTTCTTGTAAATGCGCCAATGCCGTTTCTAAATCACTCACCTGGGAAGCCAACGACTCTCGCTCCCCCTCAATACTGGCCAACTCTTCCAATGCGGCAAAATTAATGGCCCCCATCTGCAAAAGACTGGTTTCCAAGGCGGTAATCTCACGAGACAATGCCTCTCGCTCTTCACTAGATAGCAGCTCAATGTGCTCTGGGAAAGGTTGATGATAGGTCGATACATACGCTTCAGTAGCCAAAGTTTGCTGAGACTGATGCTGCTCACATTGCACCTCCAGGCTCGCGGCTTTCCCCACCAACTGTTTTTCTTCTTCCACCAAAGCCGCTAAACGAGAACTCAGCATGACATGCGTTTCTGTTACAGACTGATATTCTTCCTGCAATGCACTCAAACGTGCCTCGCACGCTTGGCACGCCGCTTGCAACTCGCTTAAATCTTCTGTGGTATCCACCTCCCCTGAAGCAGGCTTGCTCTCTAACAACACTGTCAATCGAGAGGTGGTGCGCTCCAATCGCTCCGTGACATGCACCCTATCTTTTTCTAATAGATTTAATGCTTGCCTAGCCTCTCTCGATGCCGACAACGCTTCTTCGTAGCACTGTTGCCTCTCCTGACAATGCGTTTTTTGTTGGGCGCACTCAACGAGCAAACGCTCGCCATCGGCAGTAGCCGTCAATAGCAATTCCTGGTACTGCTCATGCTGCTCCGCTGAGAGGGCTTGTGCATCCAACTCTACCAAATGCTGTTGCAAGGTCACTTGCTCTTGCTGCAAAGCTTCTAGACGCGATTGATAATGGGCTTGCTGCTGGCGTTGTAACTCTAACGCTTTGGTGGCTGCACTCTGCTCTGCTTGATGTTGATAACATTCTTGACGGGCACTCGAAAGCGCTTTTTGTTTGTGCTCTAATACCACCTTCGCTTCATCACACTGTGCCTGAGCGGATAATTGTGCTTCTTGCGCAGCAGCATAATCCTGTTGCTTATCTTCCAATTGTTCAGACAATTTCACCAACGCGGCTTGTCTATCTAGCACACCTGCCCCTTCTATAGACACCGCAGGCTTTGCCCAACCCTTTCCACACCAAAAACCTTCTGGCGTGATAAACGATTCAGACCAATTGGCTTGCTTGGCAGATGCTAAAGCCTGCTCGGTATTCTCCACCAAATGGATTTGCTGCAATACCCACACCATAGCACAGGGAGCCCCTGTCACTTCATGGGCCAATGTCCCCTCAGAAATTTGTGGCAAGGGATCCTGCACATTCCAAAACAATGGCAAGGGTTGTTCGCCCCATGCAGACTCCCACACATCCACCGGTGAACACAACCCATTGAGCGCCTCTGAGAGCACGTGCTCTAAAGCCAAACGCCAACGGGCGCTCACCGTTAATTGGGAAAGTACGCGTGGCAAATCGGGAATGGGGACGTCTTTGGACAACCTCGACTCAAACACGTCTTGTTCGGCTTGCAAACGATATTGTTGTTTAGAAAGTTCAGTGATCACCGCAGCAATTTCTGCGAGAGCAATCCGCCCGCTCTCCACTTGCTGTGACAATGCTTCCACTACTTCACGAGCCTCTTGATGTTCGCGCCCTCTCAGCGTTAGAATCTCTTGTGCCTGCTGAAAAGCTGCCATCAAACATTCACAATGGGATTGCTGAGTATCTAGAGACAATGCCGATAATTGTTGTTCGTAACTCTTCAACTCTTCCTCAATTTTGAACAGTAAGGTTTGAGTGTGCTGTTTTTTATTCTCGAGCAATTGCTCAGACATTCTCGACTCATCGCATTGTCGCTGTGCACTGGCTTGTGCCGCTTGCTGAGTTTTAAGCCCTTGCTCAGCCGCCATTAACTGAGTCTGAGAGGCTTCATATTCTTGCAGTCGCTGCTCAGTAGTTTTACGTGCCCTTTCTTCTTGCTCTTGAAGAGATTGCTGTTGGTTTTGTAAAACAGAGAGCCTCTCTTGCAACATTTCTTTATTTTCTTGGGTTTGTTGATACTCTTCACTCCATTGCGTGTGTTGTTGCTCCAAATAAGCCCGACGTGTTTGTTCTCGCTCATGACGCTGTTGATAGGTGTGTCGTTGTTCACGAGAGACTTCCATTTGCTCACGCAAAGACTCTAATCTTGCCTGTGCAGAGTCATATTTTTCTTGGGCTTGAGCATGATCAATTTGCACTTGTTCCAGTTTTTCTTTTAGTCGAGAGCATTTCGCGCTTAGCGCTTGGTAGGTATGTTCTCGCTGATAATAAGTCTGCTCTGCCAAAACCCGTTTTTTTTGATGCAACAAACTTTTTTCTTCTTGATAACGCTCAGCTTCCTTGGCTTGGCGCTCTAAGCGCTTAGCCATATGCTCAAAATGATGGACTTGATCGAGTAGACGTTCTAAATTGTCTCGCGTTTTTTGCATGCGTCCCAGCGCTTCGTCTCGGCGATCATGATATTTCGCGACCCCAGAGAGCTCTTCGAAATACACACGTAATTCTTCAGGCTTGGCATCAATCAATCGTGAGGCGGTCTCTTGGCGAATAATGGCATAACTGCGCGGGCCTAATCCAGTGCCGAGAAAAATATCGGTGATGTCGCGACGTCGACAGCGAGTCCCATTGAGATAATAATTCGAATCACCAGAAAGCGTCACTTCCCTTTTTACACTTAATTGTGTGCAATGATGATAAGGGTTGGGCAGCCTTCCTTCAGTGTCCGCAAATACCAATTCCACACTGGCACGCTGGTGTGCTTTTTGCCCTTCACTGCCCGCAAAAATCACATCACTCATGGAGCCACCACGCAATTGCTTCGCAGAGCTCTCACCCAACACCCAACGAATGGCATCGACAATATTCGACTTTCCACAACCATTGGGCCCGACAATTCCTGCCATATTGGTGGAAAATTCCACGCGCGTTGGATGTGCGAACGATTTAAAGCCCGCTAAAAGAAGATGACTTAATCGCATGAAACCTCAGGAGATAATCGTAGAAGCCCTTTCCAATAGGGTGCCAGTGCCTCTGGCAGCACCACAGAACCATCGGATTGTTGAAAATTTTCGAGAATGGCAACCAGTGTGCGTCCCACAGCCAACCCTGAACCATTCAACGTATGCACTTCTGTAGGCTTGCCACCAGGGGGGCGATAGCGCGCCCCAAAACGGCGCGCTTGGAAATCCCCGAAATGACTGCAGGAAGAAATCTCTCGATACGTGTCTTGAGAAGGCAGCCACACCTCCAAATCAAAAGTTTGGCAGGCAGAGAAACCCAAATCTCCCGTGCACAATTGCACCACACGATAAGGCAATTCCAATCGCTGCAAAATCACCTCTGCATGTGTACGCAGTCGCAATAATGTCTCTGGCGCTTTCTCTGGAGTGGTGATGTGCACAAGCTCTACTTTCTCAAACTGATGTTGACGGATAAAACCACGCGTATCCCGCCCATAGGCCCCCGCTTCACTGCGAAAACAAGGCGTATGCGCCACCCACTGACAGGGCAACTCAGTTTCTTCCCAAATTTTTTGCGTAGCCATAGCGGTTAACGGCGCCTCAGCCGTGGGAATCAAATACTGACCTTGGGTGAGTTGAAATAAATCTTCTTGAAATTTGGGCAACTGTCCCACGCCGAATAAGACCTGATCATTTACAATAAAAGGCACATAGTGCTCTTGATAACCATGCTCCGTGGTGTGCACATCCAGCATGAATTGAATCAATGCACGCTGTAACCTGGCCAGTTGACCCTTGAGAATACTAAAACGCGCCCCACTCATGGCGGCCGCCGTAGGCATATCCAGCCCCAAAGGCGTACCCACATCCACATGATCACGCACGGGAAAATCAAACACGCGTGGGGTGCCGTGTCGAGAAATCTCCACATTGTCAGCTTCACTGGCTCCCACGGCCACTTCCACAGAGGGCACATTCGGGATACCTGCCAATAGGGCATCGAGGGATTCTGCAATACCTGCGAGTTCCCTCTTGGCTTTTTCCAGAGCCTCATTCACCGCTAAAGACTCTTGAGTCAATGCTTCAGTGTCTTCTCCACACCGCTTGGCTTCTCCAATGGCTTTGGCCATGGCGTTGCGCTGGGCTTGGCGTTCTTCTAGGACCACCTGTGAGGCCTTTCTAGCCGACTCTAATTTCAAATATTCTTCTCGGGGAAATACAAAACCCCTAGAAGCCAGCGAGGCTTCTATCGCCTCTAAATCTGTGCGCAACCGCTTGGGGCAGAGCATTTGCCACTCCTATTGGTAAATGCCCATTATGCGAAAAAATGGTGGCGTTGTCATCTTGAAATGTCATTCCTACGCAGGCAGGAATCTTTGCGCATTCACTAGGGCGCACTTTTCGAACGGGTGCGAGAATCAGCATCAGGCTTATGCTCATCTTCATCAGCGTTTTTGTTAAGTTCGGCCTGTCTTTCAGCGTCAGGCGGCACAGGCGGCACACCGCCTCTGCGCTGCAAACCAGCATCATTCAATCCGCTCACTAAGCCATCGTTCGCTCCATCGTTCACCATCGGTAAACCCTGAGGGTCTACCTCAACCACCTCCACCTTTGTCCCTTCAATCCGAGGCTCTGGCCCTTTCCACCAATGTCTAAACCGATCCACAGCAGTGCGAACGGCGCACATACCAGCATGGACTACCATTGAGACCAAGCCAAACACACAAGCCGCGGAAAAGGAGTGGATGCCAAGGGCAGAAAGCAAAAGACCACCCAAATGATAAAAAGGCTGAAGAATAAAATCCAACTTCAGCCACCCTAAAAATTTCAAAGGTCCAAAAACAAATCCATGGATTATCCAAGGCAACGCGACATTCACCGGCCAAGCCACGGGGCCCAATGCTGCCCCTATTTTGGCAAAAATAGGCAGCAACACCGCGCCGACACCACCGCTCAAAAATGTCACGGCAGCCAATAACCCGACAAGTAACAATAGCTTAAAAATGACATATGCGCAAGATGAGTGCAACGGGTCCGGGCGAGGG
>CAYGKN010000065.1:0-6875 GCA_964350565.1 uncultured Gammaproteobacteria bacterium | reverse complement strand
AATCTCTCTTGGTCAGGTAAGACCCCCGCGTACGCGGGGGTGACAAGTGTTTGTCGTTCTCGCGAAAGCGGGAATCTCTCTTGGTCAAGTAAGACCCCCGCGTACGCAGGGGTGACAAGGTGCACGCAGGGGGGAGTGGTTACCCCACCTCCACTTCTATTGCTTTTGTGGTATTCACTTCACCGTCATAAACGCGATATAAATGCGAATAGTGCACTCTCCATTGGCCATCTTCGAAAGTTTTTATGGTCACGGTTTTGCGATTGAGACGAATCACAACTCCCACAATATCTTTGCCGTGTTTTGAAACGAACCCTACACGATCGCCCACACGCACGGTGTTGGCGCTCAAGGTTTCTTTAGAGCCTGGACGAATATCCACTTCTTTACCATCGAGATTGAGCATGTAATAGGGAGTTACCCAGCGTTTTTGGTCAAGATGATTGAGTAATAATGCATTCGTTCGACGCAGCTCTAATACAGTTGCATCAAACAGTCGATTCGTGCGGCCACAGAAATAAGTCAATTTCATGCCAATTCGCAATTGTTTTTTGATGCGAGCGGTTCGAGCAGGGTTTTCTAATTCTCGATCTATGGCTCTATACAAACGGTACAAATCAAACGTACTACTCTGCTCCAACATTTCCATAAGTTTGGTATAATCTAGCGATGACATCATCTCCCTTTCCCCAGCGATTACTGCCCGTCATACTAACACAAGCGCTCAAGGCTGCTCAATAGTATCCCTAAATCGACTTGAGGAATTTGCCAGTATCGTGGCGCTAATGCCACATGCCCATATCGCTTGGCCAATCGCTTGGGCAACTCGCCGCTACTCACCACACAGTTTGGAGAAAGCGCTTGAAGTTTTTCTGCATCCAAACCTCCAGGATGAGATGTTGTGAGTAGCAATCCTTTCACACCCGCCTCTTGCAACCCTTCTGCGAGCCACGGCGCTTTTGTCATGGCCAACAATGGCTGTGTGCTCAATAAAAATAATACCCTTAAGGGTTTCTTTGAAAATGACAGGGGTTGAGAAACCAATTTTCGTTGCCCCAATGCGTACAACCTTTTCTGTGCCCTTAGCAATTCTTCTCGATGCTGACCTTGAATACACCACACCGGAACATGGACTCCCGAAGGAATTTGAGCAGGTAACCATGCCACAATCCAATCCGGCCGTAGAGACAATAACGCTTCTCTGGAAACCGGATACACACTTTTGAGACGCTTGATGCTCTCAGGGGCTTCAGAGAAGCGATCCACACCCACCAAATACTTGCCCAAGCCGGCCTGCACTAATAAGCGCGTGGCGTGAGGCGCCAATGAAACAATACGAAAATCAGAACGTAGGGGTGCATGAGGAAATGCCAGCAGGCTAGTAGACCAAAGCACCCAAAGCAAATACCGCCAGCAATACCACATATAAAATTAAACTGCGAAATACAAATCGATTGGCAGCAACCAACTCCTCTTCTTCAGATTCAGTATCTCCCAATGCACCTGTTACTGCCTCTGACAATAACTCGGCATTTTGATCGGGCATATTGAGCAAACGTCGCACAATCACATTAGAAACCGGAGTGAAGTGACCAATCAGACCATACACCAACGCAGTTGCCCGAACACTGGGCCATTCTAATATCGCCAAGTAATCCATATTGGAAGCACCCAATCCCATCTCCTCATTGACAGCAAGCACTTTCCACTCTTTGGCCAATCGATACGCCCACAATCCCACAGGGCCTAAAGCAACAAACCAAAAGATCGGTGCGAACAACCGCGAGTGCGCCAATTCCAAGGCTTGAGACCGCTGATAATCGCCTTGAATCGGATAAGGCCCCACATGCAGAAGCAACAACAACACCGACAGTAACAGTGCAGGCAAGCCAAAAGCCGTATCTAGAGCAATTTGATAGACCATCGTAAAAGCTATCCATAAAGACACAAAGAAAATAGGAGCGATTAAAGTCTTGGACTTGATTTTATCAGACAACCATTTGGCATAACGATGAAACCAAGGACAATGACCAGCGGGCCAATCTTTAACCCACTTGGTGTACATCAACACCGCCATTGCTAAAATTAGGGCTATAAAACGCATCATGAGCACTCTCCTTCGCTTAGTCCCGTCGCATCGCCTCAGTCAATGCCACCGGTGTGGGATAACACCAAACCACCCAATAAGACGACACCACAAAAGTAAGGATCGTCGCCGCCTGTACATAGTATGAAGCACTATCGCGTATCAATGCAAATTTTGGAGAAGCTGCGATATAGGCCACCAACAAAGAAAACTCACTGGCCTGCCCCAATCGCACCCCCACTTCCCAAGACACTTTGGACTGCTCCCCTATCCAACGCAACAACCAAGAAAAAGTCACCGGCTTGACCACCAAGAATAATATAGCGGTGACCAATGCCGCCCAACCCACACTGGGCAAGTAATCAAAGTTAAACAATGCGCCCGTAGCAAAGAAAAATAATACTAAAAAGAAATCTCGCAAGGGTTTGAGGTTCTCAGCAATATACAGAGCGATGGTCCCCTCTGCAAGCACCACGCCTGCAATAAACGCACCGCACTCTGAAGAAATTCCCAACGCATGTGCAAACTGTGCCATGGATAAACACCAACCAATGGAGAGGAGAAAAATATACTCCCGAATTTGATCAAAACGACGCAACAATCGAATCAATACAAAACGCTCAATCAGGAAAGCCAAGGCGATCAATGCCGGCAACCCAATCACAATTTTGAGTAAGTCCGTCACGGAATGCGCCGAAGAGGCACTGCCTTGAGCGTATAACGTCAGCAGCACCGCAATCGCCAACATGTCTTGCAGTAGCAACACACTGATCATCACTTCCCCTGTGTGCTGGTGATGCAAAATAGTCGTGGGCAGCAGCTTCAATCCAATGATGGTGCTCGAGAACATAAAAGCCGCCCCAATGATGCAACTCTCCTGAAAATTATACCCGAAAAAGGCCGACAACCCGGAACCCAATGCAAAAAAGACCAATGAACTGACCAATGCCACCACACTGGTTTTACGGAACATGCCCAATAAATTTTTGGGTTGTAAATGCAGACCCAACAAAAACAATAGAAAAGAAATTCCGACTTCTCCAATGTTTTGAATGAGCACTGGATTGCTCACCCATTTTAATCCCCAAGGACCGGCAATCATGCCCAAAATTAAATAAGCCACCAACATCGACTGGCGAGTAAATAACGCCAAGGTAGAAAGAATAGCTGCACCAGTAAAAATAATGAACAATGAAAATAGAAAATCTTGCGAATGCATACACAACCCCCAAGGTTTATAATAAACCCTTTCTGTACGGAGCTGCAAGCTGATTCTTCATCCCCCGCAACAGCCTGTTTATTGGTCATCCGTTGGGCGTAAAGTATGGGCTTATCTGAATTTAAGGAAGATTTCCGCTTTCGCGGGAAGGACAACTGGGATCGCGGGAAGGAGAAGTCCATCGACACCACAAATACACCGGAAAGCTCACCAGCAACAGCAATGCCTCGTAGGCCAGCAATTCTCGATTGGCTTCGCAGAGAATCCAAAAACAAAACAAAGCCGCCAGACCGGCCACCCAACGTGCATGAGGAACCAAGCGCATTGCGGCGATGGCTGAAGCAAAATACGTGACAACTGAGGAGAGTGTGGCCAATAAAATAATCATTTCGAATTGCTTGATGAGGCTCAACCGACTCGTGACCAACATTAATACACTAATAAATACACTAGCCACGACTAAACCCGCCACGGGTGTATGGCGCGTGGGATGTAATTTCGCAAACCATGAGGGAAATAGCCCATCTTTGGCAATAGCATAAGGCAACTGACCTTGTAGTAACGTCCAACCATTCAATGTACCCACACAGGCCAATAGCGCCCCAATGGCCACCCACTGCCCGGCTGAAGGCCCCACCACTAGGGTCAATACATCGGCAAAAGGTGAGCTGGAGTGCATCAATTGATGCACAGGGATTACCCCAAAGATCGCCAATCCACTGAGCACATACACCACTGTGGCCAGTAATGTACCCAATATGGTAGCCCTACGAATGTTTTTTTCTGGTTTTTCTACGTGCTCTGCTGGCACCGTTCCAGACTCTACCCCAATGAAAGACCAAAAAGCCAAAATGACCGCTTGCGTGAAGGCGTGATGGAGTGATTCATGGGTTTGATTGATTTGCGACAAGTAAGAGGGGTGAAAGTGAGACAATCCAAACACCATCACCAACCCCAAGGGCAATAGTTTCAAAATGGTCATCACCAGCTGAAACCGACCTGCCGCTTGAACACCGATGAGATTCAAAAGCGTCAAACTCCAGACCAAAGATAAACAAAGACCCAGCTTCATCCAAGGCCAATGCACCAATGCCGGGAAAAATGGCACCAAATATCCTGCAAACGCCACCGCAATGGCCGCATTTCCCGTACACAATGCGAGCCAATAGTTAAAAGCCATCTGGAAGCCAACGAACTCTCCAAAGCCCTCTGTGCAATAGGCATACGGGCCCCCAACTCTGGGATACACCATCGACAATTCACCAAAAGTGAGCGCCAATAACATGCCTCCCACACAAGCACCCAGCCAGCCCAATAAACCAATACTACCCAATGCGGCCAAATTGGCAGGTAGCATCAATACGCCAGAACCCATCATGTTGCCAGCCACTAAGGCCACCAACATCCATAAGGTCAATAAACGCTGCGTCATTTAAAATTCACTTTACTGATGGGTCGGTTCAATGGCTATCAATTCTATCTTGAAGATCAACACAGCGTTGGGACCAATCATTCCACCGGCACCATGATCTCCATACGCTAATGCTGCAGGGATCACCGCCTCTACTGCTTCACCAGGATGCATGTGCATCAACATTTGTTGCCAACCTCGGATGACTTGATTCACCCCAAATACCGTGGGCTCTCCCCTAGAATAAGAGCTATCAAAGATCTGACCATCGACCAACTTACCCTCATAATGAACTTTAACGCGATCTTGAGCGCTAGGAGTGGCTTTCTCATCACTGGGCTTTAGCACACGATACAACACCCCTCCTTCTAGCGATTGGACGCCCTCTTTCTTACGATAACTGGCTAAAAAGGCTTCCCCCTCTTGCTGATTTTTCTCTCCCGAGGCATGGGCTTGTAATTGCTGATGCTCTCGCATCTTTGCCTGTACTTGTAAGAGTGCCATCTGCATGACTTCTTCACTCAGAGCAGGTTTACCCTGGTTCATGCCCGCCTTTAACCCTTTGATAAAGGTTTCTGGGAGAATCTCGAGACCATGCTCGTGCAAATGCTTGCCCATATCAAAACCCAACGCATAACTGATGGTCCGCCTAGACTCTTCTTGTGCTTGCACCGACATGAATAATACCCCCGATAATATAAACAACAATAACGTACGCATGATGCCCTCCCTACCAAAAAAACCATTGTCGCTAAAAGCTGTGGACAATACCAGCAATTTCTAATACTGGATATCTACGAGAGCATAGCAAGGCACTCTCTCGAAAAATGTGATCAAATCCGCGTTGCGCATTTGTATACAACCCCGAGACAAGGCACTCCCCATAGGATACTCGTCCGGGCAACCATGAATGTACACATAACGCCAAAAAGTATCACAATTTCCCAAACGATTCCACCCCACTTCTCGACCACAAAGCCATAAAATGCGCGTTAAGATCCAATCTTTTTCGGGATATTGAGCGGCAAAGCCTTCTCTATAACACTCGCCCGTAAACCGTCGGCCACGCAAGATAGCACCAGATGGTAAGCCTGCACCAATTTTCGCGCGGATATAATGCAAACCTAAAGGCGTTTTATATGAACCCTCACGCTGATCGATGCCTAAACGGGCTATATTAATAGGGTAGCGCCAGACCCCCTGAGGGCTTTCATGGGTCAAGCAACGCTTGTTTATAGAAACGGTGATATGATGAGAAAACGATTCCGACATAATTTACTCCTTCTCTTGGTGGGGTACGCACTCAACGGCCAAGCCCACACATTATCTCGTGAAGACATCCAGCAAGGTGCCCTAGCCTTTCTCCAGCAACAATTGCCCGATCCAGAATTGAACATCCGTATTCACCCCCTCGATCACCGACTACCCCTGAAAGCCTGTGAAGAACCCTTAGAATATTTTATCAAAAAAACAGGGCGCGCAGGAGAGATCCACCACGTGGGCGTGCGCTGCCGACAACCCGCCTGGCTAACCTACATCAGTGTGGATCTTCAAAAACCAGCCATGGTTGCCCTTGCAGCCACTCACTTACCCAAGGGACACCTCATTGCCCCCCAAGATATCACTTGGCAAAAAGTCGATCTCCGATCTCAGGGAGACTCACTATTTACCCAAGAAACTCCCCCGATTGGATGGGAAACGCATCGACATGTGGCCCAGGGACAGCTCATTCGCGCCAAAGACTTAGGGCCTGCAACCTTAATCCATAAAGGCGAAGCCGTACAAATCGAAGCAAAAGTCGGACAATTAAGCGTCCTAGACAAAGGTATAGCCCTACAAGCAGGCACCATGGGGCAAAATATCGCGGTGTTAAATGCACAATCGCGAAAACAGATCTATGCTAAAGTGGTGGGTAAACAGATGGTTGCCATTATGCTTGAAAATGACTCAAGCAAAGGGGAAAACGGCCGATAAATACACAAAATAGAGGAGTTCACAATGGTGATACGTATCAATCAAGAACAAAGCGCCATTCCAATACAGAAAAAAGAGGGTATTGACGGTCCGCAAACCGAAGATTCTCTATTGGAAGAGGCCATCGCTTCTACGGAAGCTGGTGAACATCAAGACACGCTACAATTAACCAACGATCCCACTCG
>CAYGKN010000064.1:0-7312 GCA_964350565.1 uncultured Gammaproteobacteria bacterium | reverse complement strand
GGGGTGACATGGGACGCGGTTGCGACAACGCCACCAACATTGCGGGCAGCACCAACAATATCAATCCTGTGGCTACGAGCAATCCACAACCGATGGTGATGGCCATGGGGATTAAAAACTGTGCTTGAGTGGAAGTTTCACTGAGCAGTGGCATGAGCCCAAAAACTGTGGTAATCGAGGTGAGCAAGACGGGTCTAATTCTTGAAAGGGAGGCCTTTTTTGCGGACGCTATGGCGGAGCCTCCCATTTCTCTTTCTTTGAAAAAGGCTAGAACTAAAATAATACTGTCATTGATGAGGATCCCAGAGAGCCCAAACAATCCAAATAAAGAGAGCATGGTAAATTCTTTATGAAATATAAAATGCCCAATGGCCGTACCAATGAGTCCGAAAGGGATAGTGAGAAAAATCAAGAATGGCCAACGGAAAGAGGTGAAGACCAAAGTTAAAATTAAATACATCAGCAGTAGTCCCAAAATAAGACCCTGTTTCATATCCTGAGCAGTTTGTTGCTTTTCTTCTGCTCGACCAGAGTATTGGATCGTGACATGATATTTTTCTTTTAACGTTTTAAATGCTCCAGAAGAGAGTGCTGATAATACTTGTTGAGCATTTGCTCTTTTGCTATCGACCTCAGCAGTGATTTTAATGCTTTTTTCTCCATCTGTGTGATGTATGATTTCAAAGGTTTTTTCTGGATGTAAGTCTACCAAGCTTAAAATAGGAATGGGGTGATGTGATGGGGTCATTATAGGAAAAATATGCAATAGATTTTCTTGGTCGACGCTATGCCTTTCTATCAGTACTTTGATATCGATGGAATCTCTTCCCTTCACAAAACGATAAGCCACATCGCCAGTGAGAGCCGAAGACAATTGACGAGAGATACTTGAAGTGTCTAATCCTAAATTTTCAGCGTTAGGATTGGCGGCCAATTGATTTTCTAATCCACCATAGGGTGTATCATCTTGCACATCATAGATCCCAGGGAACTTGTTCAAAGATTCTTTTAAAAAATTTGCAGCTTTTCTGAGTGTGGATAGTGAAGTGGGATGTTTGAGGATTAAAGAAATATCTTTACCGGGAGGGCCATAAATGGGTTGTTCCACCGTCACTTGAGACAATTGAGGATGAGGAGCAATATGAGATTTCCAGGATAACATCAAGGTTTCATTATCAATCGCTCGTTTATCGGGTGGCAGCAGCTCTGCAACCACAGAACCCCAATTGTGATTGGGTTTTAGATTATAGCCTAACCCAGTCATATTGATTCGCTGAAAAGATAATTGAATCGTCTCTTTAGAAGCATGAAGTGATTTTATCGTCTCGTGCAAGGCTTTTTCTGCTTGGTTGAGCAATACTCTTTTTGTGGGATCGGGAGTGCCCGGTTGAAAGTGTAAGTTGGCAGTAATGGTGGATCCTGGTGGAGAGGGGAAATAATTGAACTGAACATAGCCGAGTTTAAATAAACTCATGGATAGGAAAAAAAGAATGGCGGCTGCAGATAATGTGAAATAAGGTCTTTCTAATGCATAAGAAAGTGCAGGAACATAATAGCGCTCCCTCCATTGTAGGCATCGTTCTTGAATCGCAACTCTCCATTGTGGTGTTGTGGTGGGAGATGAAAAACTATGAAATAAATGATTGGGCAGAATTAAAAAGCATTCTATCAAAGAGGCAATCAATACGCAGATCACGACAAAGGGAATATCTCTGAGCACATCGCCTGTGGGGTTTTGTATCACAAACAATGGGAGGAAAGCCGCAATCGTAGAAATTGATGAAGCCAAAATGGGATAAAACATACTCTGACAACTACTCTCAATAGCATCTATGCTATTGGACTTCTCTTTTAATTTCGTGATAAAGTTTTCACCCAACACAATAGCATCATCAACGATTAATCCCAATGTCATGATATAAGCAAACAAACTCACCATGTTAATGCTCCTATCAAAAGCATATAAGAAAATGAGTGAACCTGATAATGCAATCACAATGCCTGCACTGACCCAAATCGCCAGCCGTTCGTGCAGTGCAATGAATAACACGACAAGAATCAAAAACAATCCTTGTATCCCATTTTTAATGAGAATCTGAATGCGATTTTCTAAGTTTTTCCAGCTTTGATCAAAAGGTTTAATGGTTACGGATTGACGTTTGATATCCTTTAGCCAACTAGTGAGTTTCTTGGCCAATTTCATGGTGTTTTGTTCATCACCGCGTTGCACTTGCAATTCAATGGCTGGATGGCCATCATGAAATAATTGGACCTGGTGATTTCTAGTCGACCAATGAATCTGCGCCATCTCTCCCAATCGGATGAGCTGTCCAGATTTGAGTTGAATGATCGTGTTTTTGATATTCTCGATTTCTTCTCGTTTTTGCTGGCTATTCAGATTTTTCATATGGGTGCTTCCACCCACCTCTCCTATGGGATGATTTTGATTGCGATTACGAATTTGCTGACTGATTTCCGGAATGCTCAACCCCGATTTCCATAACCATTGAACAGGAATTTCAATGTGAATTTCTTGGCTGGGTATCCCAATGAAGCTTAGTTTACGCAATCCATTTTTTTCTAGAGATTGTTGTAGTGATCTGGATTCAAGCACCAGTTCATGTAAGTGCTTGGGACCATCAATGAGCAGAGAGCTGATTTTTTCTACCGGAGTATTTTTTTCAACAATAGGAGGTAAGATACTAGAGGGCAATACATTAATGCGGCCCATGCCTTGTTTGACTTCATTCAGATCTTCATCAATATCGGTGTGATGCAAAAATTCTACACTTACTTCTCCTGTTCCTGGACGTGCGAGAGAATTGACATGCACTAGGTTGTCTAGACTCAACATTTCTGTTTCGATGGAACGATTGATTTGTTTGGCGATGTCTTGGGCGCTTGCTCCTGGCCAATTTACTGTGATTTTAATGATTTTCTTTTCTACTTCCGGGAAAAATTGACTATTGATTCGACCCAGAGACCATATTCCACCCAATATCATGGCCATCATGAGCACATTGGCAATAATGGGGTGGCGAATAAAATAAGAAATAATGCCCTTATTCATGATGAGAAGAGACAATAAGTTGTGGAGCAATGTGGTTAAGATAGCTACAAAGCAACCAATCATTTTCTTTAACCTTAGGATGACTGAGTATAAATTGAGTCATTCCTGTTTCTTGAAATTCTCCATGAATTTGAACGCCAGAGATTTTAACCAATTTTCCTTGCTCTATGCGATAAATTACATTTCCAGGATAGAAAGCTTGTACGGGGAGAGTGAAAGTATTGGGAACTTCTGGCAATACCAACGTGAGTTGATAAATATGATGTAGCAAAAACTGATGCGCATATTGAGGATCCATTCTAAAATACACATCGATCCCCGCTCCGCCTTCGGGAGGAAGCGCATGCGTTTGATGAGTCATGATCAGGGGGATGATGTGCTGTTGATGGGCGATAGTGGCTTTCACCGTACCTTTCGATTGTTTTAAGCTGTGCCATTGAGTCTCAGTCAAGTGCACCTTTACTTCTAAGTGTTGGGTTGAAAATAATTTTAATAACGGGGCATTGAGAGGTACGTCATCGCCTTTAGAAACGAAAACCTCCATCACTTTTCCATTAAATGGAGCGCTCACAGTCGTATGTTCGAGTTGTAACTGATAGCGTTTCAAGTCAGCCTGAGTTTGTTGAACTTGGGCTTGCTGGGATTTTTTTTCTAATGGATATTGCTTGAGAAGAAATTGACTTTGCTCAAACTGGATCTTGGCTTTCTCATAAGCGCTTTGGGTTTGTTCATAAGTATGTTGAGAGGTGAGTTGTTGAGCCAATAAGGTCTTTTGTCGGGAAAGTGCATTTTCAGCGAGTGAGCGTTGTATGCGAGCATGTTTGTGATTTTTTTGATCCTGTTCGTGGCGTAGCAACAATTGCGCGAGGTGTTGTTGTGCTTCATCGACTTTTGCTTGTGCTTTTTCAAAATTTGCTTGGGCTTCCCTTGGGTCCAACTGCATGAGGATTTGACCCGCTCGGACTTCATCGCCATTGTGCACTTGAAGCTCCTGAATTTCTCCAGAGGTTTTTGCTTTGAGTGTGGCCAGTTTGGGGGTTTCCAGCCGTCCAAAGGCTGACCATTGAATGGGATGAGGCCCTAAGCGTACTTGTTGTTGGCAAACCGCAATAGGGGCTGATTTTTCTGCGGTTTGTTTGGAGAATTGAGGTCTAAATGCCCACAGCAAAAAAAAGAGTAGAGCACTCAGACTCAGCAAGGCGACAAGGGGTCGCTTTTTTAGCAATTGGACATCCATGGCAGTATTTAAACCCTATGTCTTTAATAATAACCCATCTATGGAATAAGGACAGCTGGGAAATTGCAAATGTGTAGGTGACCACGGAGAAAGTGCTGAATACAAGGGCTTATGGTAGCACAAGGTGATGGATTTTTGAGGCACATGGGTCAACAAGGTTTTGAGTTGTTTGAGCGCACGATGCGATTTCTGATTTGTGAGTTGAACATCACCGACCCACAAAGGGTGAGCATTGATACGCACATGGCTATCCCAAAAGCGCAGCGTGAGCCATCCAGAGGAAAGGTGCTGGGTCATCACCCAAGCGGGAACTTTATCGAGATAGAGTTGGTGTCTGAAGGCATTCATGGGCCCTTGAGAGCGGTGAGGGTTCAATGCTTGTGGCCATTTGGGTTTGATGAGCAGTGTGAAGCCGTGCTGTTCTAATTGTGTGATGATATTTTTCTTATCGCCATACCATTGCAAGTTTAAGATTCCATGGATATGACCGAGTCTGGAGGTGCGATAAAAAGGGTGATGGTCGAGATACCCTGACCACCATTGATCTTCGGACATGTGGTGCAATTGCATTTCAGGGAGTAAGTTTTTTTGATCAGGACGATAGTGGAGAAAAGCGTAGACGCCATAAGAGAGTGCAAAGCTCGATAGTGTCACCAGCCATATTTGATGCGCGGGGAAGTCGGTGGCCATGGGAGCGCGTCGCAGGGCAATGAGGGCACTTGCTGCACAAATGCTGCCCCAGCACAATCCAGCCAGGGTATCGAGGAACCAGTGCACTCCGAGATAGAGCCGAGAGAGGGCAATGATCCCAACGAATAAAAACAGGGCGAAATAAATCAGTTGCTTGATTTCTTCTCGGGTTTTTTCCGTGGTCGCAAAGAGTAAAAATCCGAGCAGTGCGCTGGAGAGTACCACATGCCCACTGGGAAAAGAAAAGCCTTCGGGGGTGAGAATAAGTCCTGGTGGTCGCGGATGGGCAATCCAATTTTTCAAGATCCAAGCACCAGAGAGTGTACTAACGAATAAGCAGAGCCATTGGGTTGCAAAGTGAAAGGCGCGTCGATAAAGGGCAAAAAACAACAAAGCTGCCCAGCTGCATACCAATACTTTTTTCTCACCTGCATAAGTGATGAGCAGCATGATGTGGTCGAGGGCAGGATTCCTCAGGCTTCTAAAGAAGTGCCAGAATTGGGGGTTAATGGCCAGTAGGGGATGTTGATCGCGATGGACTAAGACGCTGAGCGCGATCAAGATGATGGTCAAGAAGACAACAAACAGCAGGGTGGAGAATTGTCGGGTGGAGATGGGCATGCGGGCATCATGACAAAGGATATCCAGCCATTTGGGCCAGTGAGAAGATTTCTGCCATCGACGGAGTTGTGTGCGATATTGTTGAATGGTGAGATGATGGAGGCGATGCAGCGCATGACCAAGGACCCATATCCCCAGCACAGCCAAGAGTAAGTAGGCCAACCACGTCAGTGCCAGATGGGGAGGGAGGCTTTTGGAAGCATGTCCGATGAGATAGCCGGGCAATAGATAAGCAGGCGCCCAGATAATGGCTGAGCTGATACTGGCAATCAGATATGTGCGTGGAGAGAGTTGCATCATCCCGGCGATCACAGGAATAAAGGCCCGCAGTGGGCCGATGAATCGGCCAAAGGCAATGCTTTTACCGCCATGAGCGGCAAAAAAGGCTTCGGCGCGGGCGAGCCATGTGGGCATGCTTCTCAGGGGCCACATGTTTCTCAAATGTTGATGATAACAGTAACCAATGGTGTAGCTGACTCCATCGCCGATAATCGCACCGATGATGGAGGCAATGAGTGTGGAAGCCACAGGGATGGAGCCCAGTCCCATGAGTCCACCGATGGCGGTCATGAGTACGGAGCCTGGGATGAAGCTGCCGATGATCACCAGCGTTTCTGCGAAAGAGATCAGAAATGCGAATAGCCAAGCCCATTGTTGGTGTTGGTGAATGAATTGTAACAGGGGATCAAGATTCATGATGGCCAGTCACGAGAGCTGCGGCTTGTTGATCCGCATGATAAGAGGAGCGCACCAAAGGACCGCTGGCGACTTGTTTAAAGCCCAATTCTTTAGCGATGTCTGCCAACTTGTCGAACTCTGCTGGGGATACATAGCGGGCGACGGGTAAGTGGAAGCGGCTGGGTTGAAGGTATTGCCCCAACGTCAGCATATCTACTGCATGCGCTCTTAAATCTTTGAGAACCTCGATGACTTCTTCGTGTGTTTCCCCAAGGCCGAGCATAGCGCCGGATTTGGTGGGAATATGTGGGTGTCTGTTTTTAAATGTTTTGAGCAGAGAGAGTGAATGAGCATAATCAGAGCCTGGGCGTGCTTGTTTATACAGGCGTGGTACGGTTTCGATATTGTGATTAAAGACGTCGGGCAGGGCGATGGCAGTGGCCTCTAAGGCACGTTCCATGCGGCCACGATAATCGGGCACGAGGACTTCGATTTTAATGTGAGGACTAAGCCCACGAATGGCTTGTATGCAGGCGCTGAAGTGTCCAGCCCCTCCGTCTCGGAGATCGTCGCGATCCACCGAAGTGATCACCACATAGCGCAGTCCCATTTTTTTGACAGTTTCTGCTAAGCGCTGGGGTTCTTCGTGGTCTAGGGGATCGGGTTTGCCATGGGCGACATCGCAAAAACTGCAACGGCGGGTGCATTTGTCGCCCATGATCATGAAGGTGGCGGTTCCATGACCGAAACATTCGGGGAGGTTGGGGCAGGAGGCTTCTTCGCATACGGTGACTAGAGATTTGTCTCGCAGCATTTGTTTGACGGCAGCGGCTTTTTCAGGATTGGGCAATTTGACGCGCAGCCAATCGGGCTTTGGCAATGCATCGGTGGTTTCAGCGATTTTGATGGGAATGCGTGCGAGTTTTTCACGACCTCGAAGTTTGTTGCTCGCACTCATATTTGCATTCTCGTTCAATAAAAGTAAAGTATAACAAACTCTAGAGGAGTAGATCGAG
>CAYGKN010000063.1:1184-7464 GCA_964350565.1 uncultured Gammaproteobacteria bacterium | reverse complement strand
ATATGGTAGCTCGCGGGGCTCACATCCATTCCTCCACCCAAGCAAGCACCTTACCAACCTCAGGTTCTTCTAATCGCAGTGCGATATCAAACCCCTTTAATCCCGTGCATTGCCGTTTGGCCAATTGTCTGGTGGCGGCGAGTGCTTTATCAAAAGCTGTTTGTTGATCGTATTCTCCCTCTAAAGATCCCCAAATTTGGCGATAGCCAACCGATTTCATGCTGGGCAACTGGGCATGGATATGGGGGTGTGCTTTGAGAGAAGCCACTTCTTCAATGAATCCTTGTTCAAACATCATTTTTAATCGAGCCTCAATGCGTTGATGCAATAATTCACGAGGGGGCTGGAGCGCTAAGTTTTTTATAGTGTAGGGTAAACCGATACGCTCTGCTTGGCAGGTGCTGGGAGGGCGTTGGGTGATGGCATGGATTTCCAAGGCCCGCTGAATGCGCTGCTTATCATGAGGGTGAATGCGTGCACCAGCGATAGGGTCAATCTCCAAAAGTCGGGAATGTAGCGCTGGCCAGCCCAACTCTGCCGCCTCTTTTTCTAGAGTCTCTCGGTATTCAGGATGGGCTTTGGGTAACTCTGCCAATCCATATTGCACCGCTTTAAAGTAAAGCGTGGTGCCACCCACCAACAATCCACATGGCGCATCCAAGCTTTCTAATAACACCCGCACATCTTCTAGAAAATCACCCGCAGAATAAATTTCCCAAGGCTCTCGATGATCAATCAAACGATAATCATAACGCAGGATGTCTTCAGGAGAGGGTTTGGCGGTACCAATATCCATGCGGCGATAAATACTTGCCGAGTCGGCATTAATGATGGGGATGTTAAAATGTGAGGCTATCTCATGGGCCAATGCGGATTTCCCGCTGGCTGTGGGGCCCATTAAACACAGCAATGGCTTAGGCAAACCAAGCATCCAACTGCTCGGATCTCAATGGTAGCAATCCTCCCAGGGCCCCTTCATTCCAACTGCCACAAGCGTCCAATAAACATGCCAATCGCTCTCCCACCCAAGGTTTCTGACAACATTGTCTCGCCATGGCGGCTACAGGATCGACTCCCTCTTGGGATAATTCTTCACACAACGATTCCAACTGCTCGGCGGGGAAGATCATCGGTCTTGCACTCACAATCCCCTCGCTGAACTCAAAACCTAAGGCGGTCAAGATTTCTACGCCTTTCGGTCCGGTAATGGGCTGCGTTTTCCAATGATAACCACTCAAAATGATATCGTATATCGCCAATTCTGTATTGAGTAATTGCAATCCGGAGGCATTCTCCAATAATAAATAACGATTGCCCACAGCCCCCAACACACGTGCCCATGGCAATGTAAAAGTCTTTGGTGGAATGATGGGCAAAGATGTAGAAATAGGGGGTGTTGATGGAACCCAGGGTTCGCCCATCATTGGAGGTGATGGCTCTACAGGAGGTAAGGCCGCACTCACGGGAGGTGCATGTACTGTCTCCACCTCCGGTTCAGGTGCAGTGATGGCTTCTTGAATGCTTTGGAAAATAAAACGCTCCACTTGGCGTTGATCACGAAAACGCACTTGCTGTTTCGACGGGTGCACATTCACATCCACCGCATCTGAGGGCATGGTTAAAAACAAGGCATAGGCAGGAAAGCGTCCGCTGGGCAATTGTACCCCCAATGCCAGTCTCACCATTTGCGATAAATGCTTATCTTGGATTAAGCGATCATTGAGCGCCCACCATTGTTGATTGCCATCACTGCGTGCCATGCTCGCTGGCGCCAATACCCCACGCAGTGATAAGGCTTCTTGTTGGCTGTTGATGAAAATGGCTTGCTCCGCCCATTTGGGCCCAAAGACTTGGCGTACCCGCTCCTCGAAAGTGGCCGATGGGTAATCGAGTACGCGCTTCCCAGATTTTTCTAATCGAAAGCTTACCTTTGGAGCACTCAAGGCCAAGCGTTTGACGAGAGTTTGTAAATGCCACCACTCAGTTTGATCTCGACGCAAAAAATGCCGCCTGGCAGGCACATTGAAAAATAAATCTTCAATCAACACTTGAGTGCCTTGGGATAATGCTGCGGGTCGAATGGTGGGTTCACTGCCATGATCTACCGTTAAAGCAAAAGCCTCTGTAGCACCCTGTTCACAAGAGGTGAGGGTGAATCGCGAAACGGCGGCAATGCTGGCTAGCGCTTCTCCGCGGAATCCAAAACTCTGTAGATGAAGCAATTCATCGAGGCTGTGCACTTTGCTGCTGGCATGACGGGCTACGGCTAAAGGCAATTCTGCTTTGGGGATCCCACTGCCATTGTCCTGCAGGGCAATGCGATGACTGGGATTTTCGGCAATATCGATGTCAATGCGACTGGCCCCGGCATCTAAACTGTTTTCAACCAATTCTTTGACGATCGAGGTGGGGGATTCCACGACCTCCCCTGCAGCGATTTGATCAATCAACAAAGAAGGCAATGGAGCGATGGCGCGGCGCGTCATGATAAATTTTTGGGATGAGTAGCCATGTACGATAGGATACCGTGTGAGAGTGCGATTGCCAAGCGCTGTTGATAATGCACATTTCTCAAGCGGCTGGCCTCGTTCGGATTGGAAATAAAGCCGGTTTCTACCAATATAGAAGGAATATCCGGAGATTTTAGCACCACAAAACGGGCTTGCTCCACAAAATGCCGATGCAGATTGGCCACGCCTTGCAATTGCTTGAGTAATTCGGTACCTAGACTCAAACTCCGCCCAATCGTGGCCGTCTGCGAGAGATCAATCAACACAGAACGCAATAGCGCACTTTTCCCTTCCAGTTCAATGCCGCCCAGCTCATCGTAATTGTCTTTGGCGGCCAGCCAACGCGCCGCTTCACTGCTGGCTCCACGCTCACTTAAGGCATAGACGGAGGCTCCATGAGCACGAGAGTGAATAAAAGCATCGGCATGAATGGCAATAAATAAATCCGCATGAGCCCTTCTGGCACGATCCAAGCGGGTACGCAGGGGTAAGTAAATGTCTTTGTTTCGGGTGAGTGTCACATGCACATGGGGTTGCTGAGATAAGAGAGCTGCAAGCTTCTGGGCAATGGCCAACACCACATTTTTTTCTAAGAGACCATAGCGCCCACGGGCCCCAGAATCATGCCCC
This sequence comes from uncultured Gammaproteobacteria bacterium, assembly GCA_964350565.1. Classification (GTDB taxonomy): domain Bacteria; phylum Pseudomonadota; class Gammaproteobacteria; order CAYGKN01; family CAYGKN01; genus CAYGKN01. The sequence continues at coordinate 4,324 of CAYGKN010000063.1, read as the reverse complement.
CCATGCCCGGGATCTAATACAATCGACCAATCTTTGGGGTGAGGTTTGGCCTTGAGATGTGGCAGCGTGTTTGTTGTGATCAAGAGCCGAGATTTCTCTCGGTGTACGCTTAATTGCGTACAATGATCAAAAACCAAGCGCCAGTCTTTGCCATGAGCGGCCATTCTAATACCCGCAGGAGACTTTCCAGATAAACGCGTGTGTTTGAGATCAAGAATACAGCGAGGCGGGTTGCCCAATTGCGAAATCTGGTAGGGTGGATGATTGTCATAGGCTAACCACCAGTGGTGAGCATCCTTTTGATGAAGCCCTTGGGCCCATAGGGATCCAAGTAAAAAAAATAGGCCAAGAATTTTTTTCATTGTCAGTTAAGGTGGTTTGGCTCAAGTATAGCGAGAAAAATAAGGGTTGGCTATTCGTGGAATGACGCTGTGAGTGATGGCCATTTACAGCGTTTCTATAAATGGCCATCACTCACAGCATCATTCCACGCTCAGTATGTGCTTCATAAGTCAGCCATCGTCGTTGGTGTTCGTGATAGAAATGCAAAGTAAGATCAAGCGGCGGCAAATATTTTCCAGCATGGGTGGGCCATTCGATGGCACTGAGATGGCATTGCGCCATCCAATATTCTAAGTCTAGCGGCAAGACTTCTTCTGGCGAAGTTAAACGATATAAATCGGCATGCAGTGCTTGCCCCACTGGAGTCGTGTAGGTGCTAAAGTAAGTATACGTGGGGCTTTGAATGGGCCCATCCACACCCAATGCGCGCAAGAGGCATTGTACAAAGGTGGTTTTTCCGGTGCCCAAGTCTCCCTGTAACCCGATACGCATCTGAGAGCTTTGATTGACGCAGGCTTTGGCCAGTTGTTCTAGGCGTGTGTGTGCATTCAATTCGAGTTCGATGGTGGGTACTTTCATAGGGCACCGATTAAATCACTGGCCAATACGGTGCGATGCGTCTTCGCCACTTTCATGCCGGCATGGGCATGCCAAATAACCGCCTGTTGAGCGGCAGAGCGGGGTGATTCTTCTCCGGTATATAATGCCGCAATGATGCCAGAGAGCACATCTCCTAAGCCGCTGGTGGCAAAAGCCCCGTGGGCAAATGGATAAATCCAAGGGGGTTGATTCGCGTTGGCGATGAGTGTGCCTGGGCCTTTGAGCACTACCGTGCATTGAAATTGGTTTGCTATTTTTTTTGCAGCCTCTAGGCGATGGGATTGTATTTGCTCTACACTCGTCTGCAACAAACGTGCAGCTTCTTTGGGGTGTGGTGTGAGGATGAGTTCGTGTTTTCCCACGAGAGGAGTAATTAAGTTCGGGTGTAGCACATCGGCATCGAGCACCAGGCGATGGTTTTTTTTCACTTGGGCAAGTTTAGAGAGCAGTGGCAGCACCTGTTGTCCCGCACCAGGACCAATGATGAATACGCCACTCTCTGGTGGTTCGAGAGCGGGTTCAAACACCCTGGCCATGACTTCAGGGCAATGTGCCAAGCTTGCCATCACGGTGTCTTTACTGGTGTGTAACCAGACTCGACCGGCACCAGCCTGTAGAGCGGCTCGCGCGGAAAGGATCCCAGCCCCCCCCATGCCTTCGAATCCTCCAAAGACATGCACGCTGCTCATCCCTTTGTGGCGCGTGCAAGACAGTGCGGGCAGAGTAGGTGGGGAGAGAGATTCTGGAGTGGTGGCTAACCAGTGCCAAATTCCGGGTTCAATTAGAGAAGGTGAGGCGGGTGGAGTGACGGTGGCCGTATGTTCTTCAATGCGAGAGTCGACCAGCGGGGCGTAGTATAATGCACCGATGTGTGAGAGGGCGTCTCCAGTGAGCAGACCCGGTGTTAAACCTAAGAAGGTGATGGTGGCTTGTGCTTTTAGCGCATGTGAGTCCACAGCACCGGTGTCGGCATCCACACCCGTGGGTTGATCTAGGGCCAACAAGGGTTTTTGTTGCTCTGAGAGCCTATCACAGAAAGTGGCTAGAGAGTCGCGCAATGGTAAGGTGGCACCAATGCCTAAGAGGGCATCTACAATGAGATCGGTGTGTGCAGGAATGGGGGCTTCAGACGGCATGATGTTCAAACCGGCTTGAGAGATAAGCGCATGGGCTTGAGCGAGGCAGGGATCAGAGGGGCGGAGTTCCCCAACACCAATGATCAAGACATCTAGGTTTAAGGCATGGAGTTTAGCGGCCAACACCAAGCCATCGCCACCATTGTGTCCAGGGCCTACACAGAGGGTGACATGTTTGGCCAATGGCCAGTGATGGGTTAAGACCGTAGCGGCTGCAATCCCTGCTTGCTCCATCAATGCCCATCCACCGTCTGGAGAACATAGGCGCGATTCACGCGCGCGCAGCTGTGCAAGATTTTCTATGGCATCAGACTTAAAAACCATTGGCGCAGATCAACCAGTAAAGAATCGCAAATGGTGTGCCCCACACCAGGATAGATGTGCAGCGGATATTTGTATTGTTGTTTGGAGAGATACACATGCGTGGCCTTGGCCCAGCTTAAGGGGATGATGTCGTCGGCATCACCATGACCGGCAAAAATTGGAATGTGTTGATTGGCAATCGACTTTTCTGCAACAAAGCTTTTTTCCAGTGGAAAATAAGTGGAGAGTGTGACAATGCCGCCCAAAGGTTCCGGATGTCGCAATCCCAAGTAGAAGGTCATGGCTCCGCCCATGGAAAATCCACCAATGTAGATGTGCCTGGAAGGGATTCCTGCATCGATTTGTTCTTGGATGAATGCTCGCAATGTTGCTGCCATGAGAGGAATGCCGACTTCATCTTGCTTGCCATCGAAGGTGTAACCAAACACATCGTACCAGGCCCGTGTCATGGCGCCTTGATAAACCGTGATGGGTCGGATGGGCGCATTGGGCAGCAAGTGCCGAATATTCAGCGATGCCGGTAAGTTCAGTGACTCTGCAAGCGATTGTAAGTCGCGGTAATTGGCGCCTAAACCATGTAGCCATAAAATGACTCGCTCTGCAGGACCTTCCGGTTCTAGGGTATGTAGTGTAATGTCTTCAGACATGAAAAAATCTTGTAGATGAATAAGTGTATTGTATCACAACTTGTCACCCCCGCGAAAGCAACTTGTCACCCCCGCGAAAGCGGGGGTCTTG
>CAYGKN010000063.1:0-1084 GCA_964350565.1 uncultured Gammaproteobacteria bacterium | reverse complement strand
CAACTTGTCACCCCCGCGAAAGCAACTTGTCACCCCCGCGAAAGCGGGGGTCTTGCCTGGGGAGGGAAGATTTCTATTTATCAAGAAAATGGCAGCTACACTACCTATATGGACATTTCACAACATTGGCAGCAGGAGCGTTGGCGGGCATGGTTGATTTTTTGCCTGTATCGATTGGTGGTGGCCTTGTTTTTATTGGGGCTGTATATATTAGATACAAACACTCTGTATATTGGTTATCACGCGCCCAATTTTTATGTCACAGTGGCCAATGCCTATGTGGCGTTTTCATTGTTGGCGCTTTTTTTTGCTTTTTTGCGGCGCTCCGTGTTACATATTCAAGTCATTGTGGGTGTGTTGCTCGATATTTTCGCATTGGTGTTGATGCTCAAAGCCAGTGATGGAGTGACTTCTACGGTCAGCGTCTTGATGAATGTTAGCATTGCGGCAGGCAGTGTGTTGCTGAGTGCAAGATGGCCATTTGCGTTTGCTTCTGTGGCGACTTTGTCCTTGTTTGCACAGGCTGGATTTTCCCAAGGCTATCCCATGTGGATGGAATCTGCACGATTGGCATTCTCTGGCATGACATTTTTTGCTACCGCCACGGCCAGCTATTTCTTTGCCCGTTATATGCTCTGGCAGCAAGCCCAAGCGCTGTTGCAAGAAGAAACCCTCAAAACATTAGACGCCTTGCACACCGATATTATTGAACATTTAGATACAGGTTTGTTGGTCATTGAACAAGATGGGCGTTTGTATCAGTTTAATCCCAGGGCCATGCAATTGCTGGGATTGGCGAAGTCAGACAAGGGGAGGTTGTTGGAAGAGCGGTTGCCAGAGTTATCGAAGCAGTTAGCCCATTCTCTTGGTGATTTTGAATTTTTTCATCAAGGAAAAACGTTATTGGTGCACAGGCGGCGTTTAGATTGGGTATGTCGGATTAAAGAAGTACTATTTTTCCAGGTAGGTGATGCCATTGCCGAGCAGGCTCAAACCCTCAAACTCAGGGCATTGGGGCGATTGAGTGCGAGTATTGCTCATGAAATTCGCAATCCTCTGGGAGCCATCTCTCATGCTGCACAAT
>CAYGKN010000062.1:0-7854 GCA_964350565.1 uncultured Gammaproteobacteria bacterium | reverse complement strand
TTTCTAAGTTTTTTTCAACTTTTTTGTAACAACGCAGCGTTACCGAAAGGACACCATGATATAGAATTCAAGCCAATTAAATATGCAAAAAAGCATCCACCTATGCTTTTTTCGCTTTCTCCAACGCCTCAACACTCGCCTCTAATTGAGCGACTTTAGTTTGTAAATGCGCAAGGGCCTGCTTGTGGCGTTCAAACTCAGTTCGGGTGATCAGATCGTATTCGGAAAATACTTGGGAGAGCGTGGCTCTGAGGTGATTCGAAAAATCTTCGCGCAGGGCTTGTGGATCAAAAGGCAATTTGGTCAGAATGCGCTCGATAATGTGCTCCAAGGTACTTCTCCACAGGACTTTCTGGTATAATAAAGAAATGGGAACACCTTCACAAGTCATATGGTCCTGCCGTCGCGGCATGTTGGAGCTCGACTTATTGCTAGAGCCATTTGCCAGTGCCTGCTACTCGACACTGCGTGCAGCAGATCAGACTCTTTTTAGGGAGTTATTGGAGATCTCCGATCCCCAATTGTGGGATTGGTTGCTTTGCCCCCAACAATGTTCTCTTCCTCGTTTTGTGCCATTGTTGGAGGCCATTCTTGATCATGCCCGCGCTCGCCGCTAGGATCGTCTATCCTCGTTACTCGGATGGGTATCTATGCGCTTGGGGCTTGTGTGCCATCGGCTTATCTCTGCTACCCAATCCTCTGCTGTGGTGGGCCATTTCTTGGTGGTTATTCGATGAAATTTGTATTCATGTATTTGGGATGTCGCCATATGCCATAGAGACCTTAACCTTATTGCCTGATGGAAGCTATCGCATTGAGTCTCGCTCTGGTGGTGTCATGCGAGTGCATCTCTTGCCTCAAACACGCTGGATGGGGAGGGTTGTTTTTTTGTTTTTTCGGGAAGTCGAAAATGGTCATTTACATGCTTATGTTTTGTTTAAAAATCAGTTAAGATGTGAACAGTGGAGCCGTTTAGTGTGGCAGTGGCGTTGGGGGAGATTGTGAAACGATGACTGAATACCATCCAGAGTCGATTAAAGCCTTTGATTGGGCCATTGTGCAACGCATCCAATCGGGAGAAAAAGAAGCCTTTGGGGTGTTGGTGGCGCGTTATCAATTCCGTGTGGCACGATTGGTGCGTCGTTATATCCAAGATGAGGCGGAAATTTTTGATGTGGTGCAGGAAGTGTTTATCCGTGCCTTCAAGGCGCTCGATCATTTTCGTGGAGAGAGTGCTTTTTATAGTTGGTTGTATCGCATTGCGATTAATACGGCTAAGAATCATTTAATTACTCAGGGGCGGCGTGTGCCTGATCTCGATATTGATTACGAAGAAACGCAGAGTGTGCTTCCGGGAGATTCGAGTTTAGAAACTCCAGAGACGTTATCCTTGCGTGATGAAACCGAATCAGTGATTTTGCGTGTGGTCTCTGAATTGCCCGAAGAATTACAAACGGTATTGGTGCTGCGGGAGGTGACAGGATTGTCGTATGAAGACATTGCACGCCTGACTGAAACGCCAGTGGGGACAGTGCGCTCAAGGCTGCATCGTGCCAGAGAAAGTGTATTTAATGAATTAAAAGCAGAGTCGAGTAAGAGAGGGTAATATGTTGTTGGTTTGGAATCGAAAAAAGAAGAGTACCATGATGCAATATGATGGCCATCGTGCTTATGGAAGTTTAGATGCTGCCTATCTTTCAAAGCTTTCTCATTTGGGGGCAGCGCTGCGTCATGAGTCGTTGTTGCTGCCAGAAAATGCTTTGCAAAAAATCATGGAAGCCGTTGAGCATGCGTCTGCTGCGACAGAAGCGGAAGTTTAAATGGTGGAACAATCCCACATTCGCAACTTTTCTATTATTGCGCATATTGATCATGGAAAATCCACGCTTTCTGATCGATTGATTCAGCATTGTGGGGGATTGAGCGCTCGAGAAATGCACGCTCAAGTGCTCGATAGTATGGAATTAGAGCGTGAACGAGGCATTACCATTAAAGCGCAAAGTGTGACGTTGCAGTATCAGGCCCAAAATGGCGAGTCGTATCAGCTGAATTTTATTGATACGCCGGGGCATGTGGATTTTGCTTATGAAGTGTCACGTTCATTGTTTGCCTGTGAGGGGGCATTATTGGTGGTGGATGCTTCTCAAGGTGTGGAGGCGCAGACGTTAGCCGTGTGTTATACCGCCATTGATCAATCTCTAGAAGTCTTGCCTGTGCTCAATAAAATTGATCTTCCACAGGCTGATCCAGAAGCAGTGAAAACCGATATCGAAGAAATCATTGGTATTGATGCAACGGATGCCATTGCGGTGAGTGCAAAGACCGGGCAAGGCGTGGTGGATTTGCTGGAAGCCTTGGTGTTGCGCATTCCCGCACCCAGTGGGGATCTAGAGGCACCCTTACAAGCGTTGATCATTGATTCATGGTTTGACAGTTATTTGGGGGTGGTTTCTCTCATTCGCATTGCTAATGGGGAGTTGCGCAAAGGAGATAAAATTCAATTATTTTCCACGGGGCGCCAATATGAAGTGGATTTGTTAGGGATTTTTACGCCTAAAAAATTACACAGAGAGGTATTGTCTTGTGGTGAGGTTGGCTTTATCACTTGTGGAGTGAAAGAGATTGATGGAGCGCCTGTAGGGGATACCATTACGCATGCCAAACGGTTGGCAGAGGGCCCTCTTCCGGGATTTCAACCTGCTAAACCTCAAGTCTATGCGGGATTGTATCCAGTGAGTTCCGAGGATTTTGAATCTTTTCGGGATGCGCTAGGAAAATTAAAATTGAATGATGCGTCATTGATGTATGAGCCGGAATCTTCCAGTGCTTTGGGGTTTGGTTTTCGCTGTGGTTTTTTGGGCATGCTGCATATGGAAATCATTCAGCAACGCTTGGAGCGAGAATATGAATTGGATTTGATCACCACAGCGCCGAGTGTGATCTATGAAGTGCAAACCACTAAAGGTGAGGCCGTTTATGTGGAAAATCCGGGTGCATTGCCCGAAGTCTCGAGTATTAAAACCGTTGCCGAACCGATCGCGCAGGTGAGTATATTGGTACCTGAAGCTTATTTGGGAGCGGTGATGCAATTGTGCAATGCGCGCCGAGGGATTCAAAAGAAGATGCATTATGCGGGGCGCCAGGTACATTTGCATTATGATTTGCCGATGAGTGAAGTTATTCTTGATTTTTTTGATAGGCTAAAATCGCTTTCTCGGGGGTATGCTTCTTTGGATTATCATTTTTTCAAATATGAGGTGGCGCCATTGGTGAAATTGGATGTGTTGATCAATGGAGAACGGGTCGATGCACTGGCTTGTATTGTGCATAAATCGGTGGCGCAGCGTCGGGGTCGGGTATTGGTCGAAAAAATGCGAGAATTGATCCCTCGTCAATTGTTTGATGTGGCGATACAGGCGGCCATTGGTCAGCATATTATTGCCAGAGAAACCGTAAAAGCATTAAGAAAAAATGTAACGGCAAAATGTTATGGTGGGGATGTTTCTAGGAAACGAAAATTGCTAGAGAAGCAAAAAGCAGGGAAAAAGCGTATGAAGCGCATCGGGAGGGTGGATATCCCTCAGAGTGCCTTTTTGGCGGTATTGAAAGTGGGGAGTGATTAGATGAGAGTGACATTGATTTGGCTGGCAATACTATTTGGCGCTTATAAAGTTGTGGGATTATTTGGAATAGAGTGGTTTTTTGTCGGCGCCATTGTCTTGACTGCCATTCCTTGGTGGATGCGTCGTCAATGGGGAGGAGGTGCATGGGGTGAGCATGCGGTTGCAACAGTGATACTTAAGGAATTGGCGGAGTCTTTTCCGATTCTATTGTTGGTCTTTGTGTTTCGCAGTTTTGCTTATGAACCGTTTCGTATTCCTTCTGGTTCTCTTGAGCCCACCTTGCGTATTGGAGATTTTATTTTAGTGAATAAATGGAATTATGGACTACGTTTGCCCGTGACCCATCAAAAAATATGGCCACATCATGAACCTAAGCGTGGGGAGATTTTAGTATTTCGTTATCCTCCCAATGAGAAAGTAGATTATATCAAGCGTGTGATTGGATTGCCGGGAGATGTGGTGGCTTATAAAAATAAGGTATTGTATCTCAATAATCACCCGGTCCCACAGAAACTGCTTGCTGAAGTGTTTAACCCTGAAGCGGTGGGGGGTGAATTAGAGCCCATTGCATTGAAAAGAGAGGCGCTTCCCTCGCATTCACATTTGATTTATTTGCGTCCAGAGGTGTCTGCTCAAGATATGCCCCCAACGGTGGTGCCGTTGCACCAGTATTTTGTTTTAGGTGATAATAGAGATAACAGTGCGGATAGCCGCTACTGGGGCTTTGTTCCTGAAGATCACATCATTGGGCAAGCGGTTCGAGTGTGGATGAGCATTGATTTGAACCATGGGCGAGTCCGTTGGGATCGCATTTGGCAATCTATTCATTAAGGGAGGGGTTATGAAAAAGCAGTCAGGTATGACATTATTTGGGTTTATTTTTATTGCAGCGATGCTGGGTGGCTTATTTTTGGTGAGTGTGACTTTATTCCCAGTGTATATGGATTACTGGCAAGTTAAAACCACCATCAGTGATTTAAAAAATGATAATGAGATAAAAACTGCCACGCCATTTTCTTTAAAGTCGCGTTTACGTACGCGCCTAGAGCGTCGATTATTTGTCGATAACATTCGTGGTATTGATTTAAAAAAGGCATTAGAGGTGAATGCCAAGTCCAATGGGACGGCGGCAGTGAGATTAAAATATGAAGAGCGTCGACATTTATTGGGGAACATTGATTTGGTCGCACAGTTTCATATTAAAGAGACTTATGTGTTGAGCCATGGATGATTATGATTGGTGTGCTCGTGCTGGGTATGCATTTCGCAATAGGGATTACTTATCTCAAGCATTAACCCACTGTAGTGCCGTAGGTGAACACAATGAGCGCCTAGAATTTTTAGGCGATAGTGTGCTGGGTTTTATCATCACCGATTGGTTATATGAGCAATTTTCACAGTATAGTGAATCGCATTTATCAAGATTAAGGGCGCACTTGGTTTGCACCGCGCGTTTGGCAGAGATTGCCAAGTGTTTAAAGTTGGAGAATCATTTGATTTTGGGTGATAGTGCGCGCCACATGAGAGCCAGTGATTCAGTATTGGCGGATGCGGTTGAGGCCTTGTTGGCAGCGATTTATTTGGATTCTAAAGATCTCAGTGTGGTGCGTTCACGGATTTTGGATTGGTTTGAACCGTGTTTGTGGGAAATTAAAGCAAATCCCATTCTACCCAAAGATCCCAAAACGCGTTTGCAAGAATATTTGCAGGGAGAGGGGTTGGCATTGGCTACTTATGACGTTGTCCATCGTTGGGGAAGTGCTCATGCTCCGAAATTTAGAGTGCGTTGTGTGGCATTGCAATTAGAAGCCATCGCAGAGGGATCTAGTATTAAGCAAGCAGAGCAGGAAGCGGCGGAATTGATTTTAGTGCGTTTGGTGAAGTAAATGTTAAAGGTAGGTGCGGTAGCGATTCTGGGGCAACCGAATGTGGGGAAATCCACACTGTTGAATCAGATTTTGGGGGAATCGGTGAGTTTGGTGACGCACAAGTCTCACACCACGCAAGAAAATGTATTGGGCGTGTATACCACGGAGACTGGGCAAGCCATTTTTGTTGATACACCGGGATTCCAATCGCGGCAGGCGAGCGTGGTGGCCCATTACATGGATAAGCAAATCCGCAGTAGTTTTGCTATGGCGAACGTATTGTTGTATCTGGTCGATGCTCGCGGGAATTTGTCTCGCGATCGAGAACGTTTGCTGGAGTTGTCAGGATATAATAATCCATTGGTGGTGGTGATGAATAAGCGCGATTTGGTGACTCAAGAGCAATGTGTATTGATGGCGACGAAGATACAAGATTGTGCTCAGCCAGAGGCGATTTTTTCAGTGAGTGCGATGAAAGGCGAGCAAGTCCCCGAATTATTAACTTTTTTAGAGAAGCTATTGCCAGAAGCGAGTGAGTATTGGTATCCGCCTGAAGTGAAAACCAACAAAGATTTGCGTTATCGATTGGGGCAGTGTTTACGATCGGGATTGTTGCATTACTTGCATCAGGAGGTGCCGTATCAATGTGCCGTGACGATTGAATCGTGGGTGCCTCAGGGCAATTGTGAGCATATTCATGCGCTCATTGTGGTGGCCAAGCCGCAACAAAAGCCATTATTGCTAGGTTCCAGAGGCGGGCGTCTGAAACAAATTGGTCGTCATGCCCGCATACAGATGGAAGCGTTGTTGGGACGCAAGGTGATGTTGAAGATTTGGGTGCGTGTCCAGGAAGATTGGATGAACCGACCAGAGAGTTGGCAATCTTTGGGGTTTGGGGATGAGTGATGCTTGGCATTTGGGATATGCATTGCATATGCGTCCCTTTCGCAATCACCGAGGTCTTGGAAAAGTATTTTCTAGAGAGCAGGGGATCATCACCGGTGTGGTGCATGGTGCCTATCCACCTAAAAAGCCTGTGGCATTGCCGCTATTCACGCCCTTGCAATTTGTGTGCCGGGGCCATGGTGAATTGAAAACCATCGCCAAGTTTGAGGTGTATTCAGGATGCTATCGCTTGTCGCCTTCACGGGTGCAGGTGGGATTTTATTGCAATGAACTTTTGTATCGTTTATTAAAACCAGAAGATCCACACGTGGGTTTATTCGATGCTTATGAAGTGGTGTTAAGTGGTTTGCGTACAGAGGCGAGTATCTTGCCAGTGTTGTGTGAATTTGAGAAGCGTTTATTGGGGGAGGTGGGTTTTGGTATTCCGCAACGCGAATGGCGAGAGGAATACTACGCCTACTGTCAGGAAGAGGGGTTGGTGCCTAGCGATAAAGGCGTTTCTCGCCAGACTTTGGAAGCCATTGGATCTTCAGAGTGGTCCGATGCGGTGGTGGTCAAAGAAGCAAGGCGCTTATTTTATCGCATGATCCACGGGTTGTTGGGGCAAGAGGAATTGAGGAGTATTTCTACTTTTTAGAAAGAGCTGCAATTTTGGCGGCGCGCCATGAAAATTTTAAACGTATTTTTTAATGTGATTTTTGTCGTGTACAGAAGCGATTCCTGGATGCAACTAGTCTGCTTGAGGTGCTTAAAATTTTCTTGGAACACGGCGGTCATGCGCAGTTTCTTTTAATCAAGCCCTTTTATTGCGTCTTTTTTAGGCCAGTGCTCGTGGTGCCCAGGCCTCCCATGAGCGATGCTGAGATTGCTAAACAGCGGAAAGCAGTAGACTTGAGGCATGACTTGATAGATGCGGCGTATGCCGAATTTTGTACCTAAGTAGGAGTGTGTCGTGTCAGCAGGGATTGCAGCTTCTCCAAGGGGTGGTTTGAACCTGCGGGTAAACTTGGCGCTTCGTTGTTTTTTGGATTTTTGTCTCTTGCTTCTTCTGCTGTGATATTAGGCAATACAGTAAGAGTAACCTATAAGCCACTAAGCTAGAACACACTATTTTTTCAGTGGCTCCAGAATTTCGGATCTGGGTGGTGATTACAAAAATACTGTCGACTATATTTATGAGCTTTAGAGCTGTTTTTTTTCGATATCAAATTTTACTGAACTTTCTGGGCACTATCTTGCTATTTGTTCCGTCGCTGTGGAGATCGTTTACCGAAATGCTTTAGCTCAATTAAATCAAGAAGAGGGTGAACTGCTGTACCATTCGTCTGCATCTGGCATGACATAAACTACAGCTTGTTGTCCCGGTTGACACTACAAGGCTAGTGATGGACAATAGTTCTACGGCTATGTAGCTCAGCTGGTTAGAGCGCGGCACTCATAATGCTGAGGTCGGTGGT
>CAYGKN010000061.1:0-8037 GCA_964350565.1 uncultured Gammaproteobacteria bacterium | reverse complement strand
GCCATGCCGAACTCGACTTTGGGTTCGTGCCAAATAATGCGAACCTATCAGCAGTTTTTCTCCGGTCTTACCCAATCCATCCCACTTCCCTTCGTTGCTCACCAATTCATTCAGTTTGTCCAAAGCAATTTGAAAAATCAGCACGCCCACTTTACGGCCGTTTTCATAGATGGGTGTCGAGACAAAAGAAGCTTGATCATCATAAGAAGGTAAATAGGAGGAAAAATCCTCAAAATGCAATTTGCCTTTTTTGAGATGCATCGCTCCACGGAATGCACGAGCAATACCCGAGTTTTTATAGGGTCCATTCATTAAAGAAGTACCATAATCCAGCTCTTTAAACACCGAATAGACAATGCGACCATGCTGGGGCTCCACTAAAAAAATATCATAATATCCAAAACGAGTGAGATACTCTCTAAGAGAAGGTTGATACTGTCGATGCAGCTGCTGATAATGAATAGATAGAGAAGGACCAATCCACAAATGTTTCTCCCCTAGAGCGTGAGGATTACTCATAATGTACTGATATTGAGCAGCAAGAGCATTGTTATCCATGCTCTCAACCATATGGTTTACATTGGCACTTCTACCCCCATTCTTTTCCTGATAGCGCTTGTTGAATTGATGCTGATAATATTGCATCACCGCTTTTTTTTGCTCTTCTTTGGAGGCTGTCACATGCAAAGCCAAAGAATCAAAATGATTCTCAAAATCTTTCATGGCTTGAATGGTGCCAGGATGATTGGCAAGTGTGATTAGTTGATCTTGAATATTCCGAAAATATGAAGTTAAGTCATGTTCAGTATTTAAATCCACACTTTGAAGCTGGGCATTCTGCAATTCTTTAATTTGATTTTCACTGCTGGAGAGAGAAACATGTCCAACGAGTAACAAAGCCATGCTTAAAGACACCGCAACCACACCAACAAATACCATTAACAACTTTTGTCGAATATTCAGCCTCATCAACATACCTTCTTCTCCTGAAAACTCTTTTGTACTTTTCGTTAGTATAAGTAAAAAATTTAGGGATAAAAGTCGCTAATTGTCAAAGAGCTTCCCATCCATAAAATGGATATCTTCGAAATCTCGCATCCCCCAATCCGACAATAAATCTTCGGACAAAATACTAGTCAAAAACAAGGGCGATTCTTGCTTATCCAACCATTCAAAAACGATTTCTTGGTGATTTCTATCCAGCTCTGCAGGTAAATCATCAATCAAATAAGTTACTTTTTGACCGGTTTTTTGAGCAACGATTTCACTTTGGCATAACTTCAATGCAATAATAAATAATTTCTGCTGCCCTCTAGAAAGCACCTCCCCGGCAGGGATCCCATGAATCGTCACTTTTAAATCCGCTCTCTGAGGCCCCTGCAGCGTCATTCTACGCTCTCGCTCTTTTGCTTGGCTTCTCAACAACGCATTCTCTAACGTGTTAGATTTCCAACCAGGAAAATAAGACAAATCAATAGGTAATTTCAGAATATTTGAGATTCGTTCCGCTATCAGAGGAAACCATTCTGCACACCAACGCGCTCTAAGATCTGACATCGCTTGCCCAGATTGTATAAATTGAGTGTTCCAATACCCCCATTCATTGGGATCTATTCTCTCTCTTTTCAACAACATATTGCGAGCCGATAGCGCTTGTTTATTTTTCTGCCAGTGCAAAATGAACGAATGTTCCACGTGGAACACTCCCCAGTCTAAAAACTTCCGTCGAACCACTGGAGGTCCCACCAACCAATCAAAGGTCTTAGGTTCCAAAAGTTGTGTGGGATTATGGCGCAACCATTCCTGAACAGAGACTTTATTTCCATTGAGTTGATAAGTCGCCCCAGCATGATTTTGATTTTTTTGCATACCGAGCGTTTGAGATACCCCTGAAGGATCCTGAACTTTGGCAAAAACGGTAAAAGCTCCCTCTCCGTGACGAATAATATGGTTCAAACGATTGGCACGAAAAGAGTAGGAAAAACCCAGTAAATATAAAGCTTCAAGCAGGCTGCTTTTACCGCTGCCATTATCGCCATGAATGACATTTAATCGAGGATGAAAATGCAACGATAGGGATTCAATATTGCGAAAATTCGATAGTTTTACTTCTTTAATCATGTCAACAAACTCGGCATGACCACATGGGTACGCTCAGTAAACGCCGCATGAGAAAATCGCACACCTTTTTGGTGATCAAAAAAATAGGCGGATAATCTCCCTTCTCCCAGAGAATTCAACATCTCGTAGAGATAGCGATAATTTAAGCCGACTACTAACTCAGGACCTTGATAATCCACATCGACCAAAACTTCCCCATAATTCCCTGCATCCACTTTGGTCGTGAGTTTCAACGGCTTTCCGCGAGTGAGAAAAAAACAAATGGGTTTCATTTTATCCACCGAGAGCACCGTAACTTGCTGCAGAGCTGCCAATAAACCTGAAACCTCCACCTGGAGAGGATGATCGTGAATTTTAGGAATAAAAGCATCCACTTGAGGATATTGTGCTGCGATTAAACGAGTCATCACAGAAAAAGTTTCCGTTCTGATTTCCAACCACCCCTCCCCAACGTTCAGCAATGCCTCTCCATCAACTCCCTGAAGCAGTTTACCCAATTCATTCACCGCTTTTTTAGGAACAATCAAAGAGGGCCTGGGATCACTAGACTGACACGACACGCGATCTCGAATTAAGCGATGCCCATCAGAGGCTACCAATGTCAGTATTTTAGCGTCTATGAATAAATGCACTCCTGTGAGATACGTTCGAAAATCTTCATGAGCCATGGCAAACTGGCAACCCAACAGCGCCTTAGCAAATGCGCTGGCATTTAAGCGCCATTGCGCAACAATAGCCTCTGATTGCATAGAAATAAACTGCTTTCTGGGAAAGCAGCGGATTTTATAACGCGCCTGATCGACTTGAATGGCCATGGTGTTATCCTCACAAGTTGCTTGCAGATAACTTTGTTTATTGCTCGCTCGACAAATATCAAACAACAATCGGGCAGGAAAAACCACACATCCTTCCATGGCCATGGGCGGATGCTGAATAGAAAGTTGCATTTCCCCATCTCCAGCACACAAGGTGAGCGCCTCTGAGGTGGATGTCATCAAAATATGCTGAAAATGTACCTCTTCTCTCTGTGTGAAAGGTAACAAAGGTTGCAAATACTTTTCCAGTTGGCCTACGGGCAATTCAAAATGCATTTCAATGCTCCCAAGTATTTAAAATCCGCATCAAATTTTGGTAATCACGAGCTAAATCCGTATCGGATGCCCGTCTAGACTGTATCGTCCGACAAGCATGATGAACAGTGGAGTGATCTCTGCCATTGAATGCCGCTCCAATGTCATCAAAACTCCGATTGGTCAATTCTTTGCACAATGCCATAGCCATTTGTCGAGGCCTGGCCACAGCAGCGGTCCGACGCTTGGACATCATATCTGCCATACGCAATTTATAATAATCGGCAACAGTGCGTTGTATATTCTCAATGGTCATGAGGCGATCTTGAGAAGCCAACAAATCTTTGAGCGCCTCACGAGCCAACTCTAAACTTATGTTTTTCCCCATAAATTGCGCTGTTGCACTCACCCGCTTCAAAGCACCTTCTAATTCTCTAACATTACTGCGTAAATGTTTCCCAATAAAAAAAGCGACTTCGTCACTCAAAGCACAACTCAATTGATTTGCTTTTGACTTTAAAATAGCCACTCTTGTTTCTAAATCCGGAGGCTCAACAGCAACCGTCAACCCCCAACCAAAACGAGATTTCAGACGCTCTTGAACCCCAGACATGTCTTTGGGATAGCGATCGCAGGTTAGGATAATCTGCCCACGATTAAATAACTCATTGAAAGTATGAAAAAATTCTTCCTGAGTGCGCTCTTTTCCTGCAAAAAACTGAATATCATCAATCAGCAAAGCATCCAGAGAACGATAAAACTGCTTGAAGTCATTCATGCGATTATTTTGCAATGCCCGCACCATATCGGAAACGAATCGCTCTGCGTGCAAGTACAATACCCTAGCCTTTTTCTTTTTAGATAAAATCACATGTCCCACTGCATGCAATAGGTGCGTTTTCCCCAATCCCACACCACCGTAAATTACCAAAGGGTTGTATACCTTACCTGGATTTTGGGAAACTTGTCTGGCTGCTGCCGCAGCAAATTGATTAGAGGGCCCCACAACAAATGCTTCAAAGTTCAAATGCTCTTCCAATGTACTGGACATTAGACGTTTTTGGGAAAATGTCAGTGGCTGTGTGGCCTCTTCTTCCTTTGGAACTTCAGCTATCGGGCCAACGCCTCCAACCGCGAAGATCAAATGGCGGTGACTGGGAGGCATGCGTTCCTCAATAAGGTTTTTGATATCCCCCAAATAACCTTCTTTCACTCTATCTAAAATAAATTGATTCGGGGCATATAAGCACACACCATCTTCAAGACAACGCAATTGCAATGGGGAAATGAGCGCCTGATAGTCCCCTTCATTTTTAATTTGGGATTTGAGTGTGTTGCAGCAAGACTCCCAAATCGAAACCACTTGTGTTTCTTGAACTGACGTCATGGACGTTCCTAAGTGTGAAGAAACCTAGTCTAACGGGTCTTTGGGTGCCGATCCAGAGTTATCCACAAAAATTGTGGATAACTCTTGGGTAAGTTGTGGAGTATCTTTGCGGATACACTTATCCACAAGTTATCCACAGACAATCCAGGGGGTTATCCAAAGGTTTATCCACAGAAAAATCAACATGTAATTGATTGTTTCATAACAAAAAAACAAAACTTACCCACAAAAATACCCTTTACTTATTACTACTATCAATTTAAATAATAATATATTTAAATTTGACAAGCGTTTCGATTTTACCCTAAAATCCGAGTTTTTAGAGATACCATTATGAAACGCACTTACCAACCTAAGCGTATCAAGCGCTCTAGAACGCACGGGTTTAGAGCCCGTAGCAAAACCCCCGGTGGGAGAAAAGTCCTAGCCAGACGTCGACAAAAGGGGCGTTTGCGTCTGAGTTGTTAATCCATGCGCCGATTGTACAGAGAAGATTTTCAGCATCTCTTCTCTGGCAAGAGAAAGATAAGAACCTGTTGTTTTTTCTGTAATATATCATCAAAAGTCCAGGGAGAGAATGCGGGTGTTGGGGTCATTGTGGCTAAAAAGAATGTGAAATCCTCGGTAAAGCGCAATTATCTTCGGAGATTGGTCAAAGAAACATTTAGACAAAATGGTTTCGAGCATGATATGGTAATAGTGGTCAATAAGCCTTGTGCCGATCTCACGAAAGCGCAATTGAGGGAAGAAGTGCGGTATCTTTGGAAAAAGTATCATCATGGTCAATAAGCTGTTGTTGATGGTGATCCGGGGCTACCAAAAATTCCTGAGGCCTGTTTTTGGGAATCGATGTCGGTTCACGCCTTCTTGTTCTCAGTATGCTTGTTTGGCATTGGAGTCTCAAGGGTGTTTGAAGGCTTGTTGGTTGATTATAAAAAGATTATTAAAATGCCATCCATTGCATCCTGGCGGGGTGGATTATCCAAGATGAGGAGAGTTGATGACTAATGCCATCCGACATTTTTTATTTGCGTTATTTTGCTTTCTGTCTTTTATTTTATTTCAGTATTGGCAAATCGAACATGCCCCCCAAAAGCCTGCCGTGAAATCAGCACTGCAGAGTGAGCATGGCATTGCACCCTTAAGCAATATCCCCAAGGAGCGTTATATACACATTCGCAATGATAAATTGCTATTGACCATCGATAAATGGGGGGGGAGAATCATTAAAGCGGAATTGTTGGGTTATCCTGCTCATCTCACAGATCACACGCCTTTTGCTTTATTGGACGATGCGGGAAAGCGTCGGTACTTTGCTCAGAATGAGTGGGTGAGCTTGCCCAATGAAACCAGTGCGAATATGTGGTTTCAGAGCGCTAAAGATCATTATGAAATCATAGACAAACCAACAAGTGTAATTTTGAGTGCCAAAAAATCAGGTCTTATTTATCGTCATATTTTAGAGTTACACCCTAATGGATACGATATTCATTGGTATTCTTTGGTCCAAAACGATAGTACCCAGAAAAAAACTGTGTATCCGATTGCATTATTGAGTCGAACAAAGAGTCAGTCCAAGAGTCATTTTGTGTTCCAAACCTTTATGGGAAGTGCATACTCTACTGCAGAGAGTCGCTTCAAGAAATTAAACTTCAAAGCCATGAAGAAAAGCAATTTGGATGTGACCACCGATAAAGGTTGGATTGCAATGATGGAGCATTATTTTATCAGTGCATGGGCTCCTAAAGGAGAAGGGAATTTCCGCTATTTCACCCAGCATCGTGCAAACTGGTACACCATTGGGTTAACCGCACAGAGCCGGACACTTGCTCCTAGAGAGAGTGCGCATTTCTCAGCGTCTCTGTATTTGGGTCCCACTAAAACACAGTATTTGAGTCCAGTGGCACCGCATTTGAATTTGGCGGTGGATTACGGATTGTTTTGGTGGATTTCAGAATCCATTTTTACGGGAATGAAATGGTGTTATGCCCATCTCTTTAGCAATTGGGGGGTAGCCATTATCTTAATGACTATTTTTATCAAAATGCTCTTGTATCCTTTTACCGCCATGAGTTATCGGGCCATGGCAAAAATGCGAAAAATTGGTCCCGAGATACAAGCCATTCGCAGTCAGTATGCTGATGATCCTGAAAAAATGCGTCAAGAAACGATTCGATTGTATCGAGAAGCGGATGTAAATCCGGCCAAGGGTTGTTTACCCATGTTGCTGCAATTTCCTATATTCATTGCCTTGTATTGGACTTTAGTAGAAGCGGTTGATTTTCGTTTGGCGCCATTTTTGGGTTGGTATCGAGATTTATCTTCTCCTGATCCCTATTTCGTGTTGCCTGCATTAACGGCATTAACTATGTTATTGCAGCAACGACTCTCCCCAGCCCCCCCCGATCCGCTTCAAGCAAGAATGATGATGATCATGCCATTGGTGTTTGGGGCTTTTTGTTTGACCCTGCCTTCGGGATTGGTGTTGTACATGTTTGTGAATAGCTTGGTCACCATTCTCCAGCAATGGTGGATTGCTCGCCATGAAGGGGCATGAAGATACGATAGTTGCCATCATTACTCCACCGGGTCGTGCTGGGGTTGGCGCGCTTCGCTTATCAGGAGAAAAGGCGCTTTTCATCGCACAAACGCTGACGAAAAAAAAATCCCTTGTTCCTCGGCAAATGTATTATTCACAATTCTTTGGAGAACACCATCATATTTTAGATGATGGTCTTATCGTATATTTCAAAGCACCGCATTCATTCACCGGAGAAGAGGTAGTAGAAATTCAGGGGCACGGAAATCCTGTGATTTTACATGCCTTGCAAGAACGTTTAATTGAGTTGGGGGCTAGAGCTGCAAAACCTGGAGAGTTTTCTCTGCGGGCATTTTTAAATGAGAAAATCGATTTAACGCAAGCCGAAGCCATTGCAGATATGATAGCCGCGAAAACCACTCAGCAAGTAGAAAGTGCTAGACGTTCCCTTCAAGGTGAGTTTTCTCGTGCTGTTAATGAATTACAACAAGCATTGGTGGAATTGAGAGCCTATATCGAAGCGAGCATGGATTTTGTTGAAGAAGATATTGATTTGCTCAGTGATGGTCAAGTAGAGACGCGTTTATCCGATTTAACTTTAGAGATTAACCGATTACTAGAAAAAGCCCGCATAGGAAGACGATTACAAGATGGTTTTAGTATTGCGTTGGCAGGATTGCCTAATGCGGGGAAATCTAGTTTTTTAAATACCATTGCTCAAAAAGATGTGGCCATTGTTACCCCTATTGCAGGAACCACCAGGGATAGTTTACATATAGAAACCGATTGGCATGGCTATCCGGTGAGTTGGGTTGATACCGCAGGATTAAGAGACAGTGATTGTTTGATCGAACAAGAAGGCATAAAACGTGCGACTCAAAAATTTGAGGAAGCCAGTCATATTCTTTGGTTGCATGATC
>CAYGKN010000060.1:0-8177 GCA_964350565.1 uncultured Gammaproteobacteria bacterium | reverse complement strand
ATTCAAATCAGAAGTGGCAAATCGCCCCCCATCCAAAGGCACCAAAGGACGTAAATCCGGTGGCAATACCGGCAACACATTCATAATCATCCATTCAGGCTTATTGCCAGACTCCGCAAAAGCCTCCAAGAGCTTTAAACGCTTCGCCAATTTCTTAATACGCGTTTCGGAGTTGGTGGCATGCAATTCTTCACGTAAAGTCTCAATCTCCACTTCGAGATCAATATCTTTCAACAAAGATTGAATAGCTTCGGCCCCCATTTTCGCATCAAACTCATCGCCATATTGCTGTACCGCCTCTAAATACGCTTCTTCACTCAGCAACTGCCCCAGCTTCAAATCCGTCATTCCAGGATCCACCACGGTAAACGCCTCGAAATACAACACCCGCTCAATATCACGCAAGGTCATATCCAAGAGCGTACCAATCCTAGACGGCAGGGACTTTAAAAACCAAATATGTGCCACTGGACTAGCCAACTCAATATGGCCCATGCGTTCACGACGCACTTTAGAGAGTGTGGATTCTACCTTACACTTATCGCAAACACTGCCGCGATCTTTTAATCGCTTCAAGCGACCACACAAACACTGGTAATCTTTAATCGGCCCAAAAATCTCAGGGCAAAATAGCCCACGACGCGTTGGACGCAAATGCCGGTAATTTAAAGTCTCGGGATTTTCTACCTGACCATGAGACTGCGCACGAATCTCATCATCGGAAGCCAGACCAATGCGAATGAGATCAATCTCCACTCGACCGGTATCTCGTTGTCGCAGCAGCGTTTCAATCATATTTCCTGACACGTATACCCCTCTTATGAATCACTTTCAAACTGAATATTTAATCCCAATGCCCGAATCTCTTTGATCAAGACATTAAAGGATTCCGGAACACCTGAGTCCATGCGGTAATCACCATCTACAATGTTTTTATACATGCGTGTACGACCAGCCACATCATCTGACTTCACGGTGAGCATTTCTTGCAAGGTGTAAGCCGCACCATACGCTTCTAGTGCCCACACTTCCATTTCCCCAAAACGCTGACCACCAAACTGCGCCTTACCACCCAGTGGTTGCTGCGTCACCAGGCTATAAGAACCTGTAGAACGCGCATGCATCTTATCGTCCACCAAGTGATTCAATTTTAACATATACATGTAACCCACTGTAATGGGACGCTCAAACGCCACACCCGTGCGGCCATCGTATAAGGTCACCTGACCATTCTCAGGTAAGTCTGCCAATCTGAGCATGCGCTTGATGTCTACCTCTTTAGCGCCATCAAATACCGGTGTGGCCATCGGCACACCCGCCGCCAAATTCTCTCCCAGCGTACCCAATTGCGCATCGCTTAATTCATCCAAAGGTGCAGGCTGCCCTTCCCCCTGATAAATATCCTGCAAAAAGTTAAACAACACCGAAACATCGGTGCCGGCCTCTTTGTGCGAAGTTACCAATTGACCCACTTTAAAGCCTAACGCTTTGGAGGCCCAACCCAAATGGGTTTCCAATACCTGACCGATGTTCATCCTCGAAGGCACACCCAACGGATTCAAAACGATATCCACCGGCGTCCCATCTTCTAAATAAGGCATGTCTTCTACCGGAACAATGGTAGAAATAACACCCTTATTTCCATGACGACCCGCCATTTTATCACCCGATTGAATCCGACGCTTCACCGCAATATACACTTTAACAATTTTCAACACCCCTGGCGCCAAATCATCACCTTGGGTGATTTTCTCACGCTCATGCGCCAGTCGCGTTTCAAATTGCTCACGCAATTCCTCTAACTGAACACGTGCTGCTTCTAATTGCGCAGAACCCGATTCATCTTGCAATCGCAATTCAAACCACTCTTTTTTATCCAATGCATCCAAGTACTCTGCGCTAATGCTTTCGCCTTTTTTCAAGTTGTAACCACCAAAGACTGTCTGGTTGATCAACGCCGCTCGCAAGCGCTGATACACATCTCTTTCACGAATGCGGAGCTCATCCATGAGATCCTTTCTAATTTTCGCGATTTGCTGGGCCTGAATTTGATTGGCACGATCATCACGCGCCACTCCATCACGGGAGTAAATTTGAACATCGATGACTGTCCCCTGCATCCCATTGGGCACTCTCAGGGAAGTATCTTTGACATCAGAGGCTTTCTCACCAAAAATGGCACGCAAGAGTTTTTCTTCTGGAGTCAGTTGGGTTTCTCCTTTGGGAGTCACCTTGCCAACAAGAATATCGCTCGCATTCACTTCTGCACCCACATACACGACACCACACTCATCCAACATGCGAAGACCTTCTTCACTCACATTGGGAATATCCGCACTGATTTCTTCAGGGCCCAGTTTGGTATCTCTGGCAATACAAGATAACTCTTCAATATGAATACTGGTGAAACGCTCTTCTTGAACCACACGCTCAGAAATTAAAATCGAATCCTCAAAGTTGTAACCATTCCAAGACATGAATGCCACCAGCATATTCTGACCCAATGCCAGCTCCCCTAAATCAGTGGAGGGCCCATCGGCCAACACATCACCTCTAGCAATCACATCACCAGCACTCACAATCGTGCGTTGATTTAAACACGTATTGTGATTAGAGCGGGTATACTTCATCAAATTATAAATATCCACACCCGAATCTTCACTCGCCTCATTCTCATTCACACGCACCACAATACGGGAAGCATCTACAAACTCCACCACACCGCCGCGACGAGCAACCACAGTCACACCAGAGTCTACGGCTACAACACGCTCCATACCCGTACCCACCAGAGGTTTCTCTGAACGGATCAATGGCACGGCTTGGCGTTGCATATTAGAACCCATCAACGCACGGTTGGCATCATCATGCTCTAAAAAGGGAATCAACGAAGCGGCCACCGACACAATCTGGCGCGGCGAGACATCCATCAATTGGATCTTATCTGGAGAAGACAGCATAAATTCATTCTGATGTCGACAGGTAATCAAATTATCGACAAAACGCAAATTATCATCTAGACGTGCATTACCCTGGGCGATGATATATTGCCCTTCTTCAATGGCGGAGAGATAAACCACATCATCAATCACTTGCTTATCCACCACCTTGCGATAAGGGGTTTCAATAAATCCATAACGATTCGCTCTAGCATACACCGACATGGAGTTGATCAAACCAATATTCGGTCCCTCTGGAGTCTCAATGGTACACAGGCGCCCATAGTGACTGGGGTGCACGTCACGAACTTCAAAACCCGCACGATCTCTGGCCAAACCACCAGGGCCTAATGCAGAAATTCGACGCTTGTGGGTAATCTCTGAGAGCGGATTATTTTGATCCATAAATTGAGACAATTGGCTAGAACAAAAGAATTCTTTAATCGCTGCTGAAATCGGTTTTGCATTGATTAAATCCTGAGGCATGAGATTATCAGAATCTGCAGCCACCAAACGCTCTTTGATCGAGCGCTCTAAGCGCACCAATCCCACACGAAATTGGTTTTCAACCATTTCACCCACACTGCGCACACGACGGTTACTCAAGTTATCGATATCATCGATCTCACCTTCCCCATTGCGCACAGCAATTAACGTTTTCAATACAACAATAATATCTTCGGCGTCCAAAACCCCAAGACCCTCAATCTCTTCACGCCCCACACGGCGATTGAGCTTCATGCGACCAACCTCAGAGAGATCATAGCGATCAGAATCAAAGAATAACCCATTA
Organism: uncultured Gammaproteobacteria bacterium; assembly: GCA_964350565.1. Taxonomy (GTDB): domain Bacteria; phylum Pseudomonadota; class Gammaproteobacteria; order CAYGKN01; family CAYGKN01; genus CAYGKN01. The sequence continues at coordinate 4,445 of CAYGKN010000060.1, read as the reverse complement.
AACAATGTTTGAGCCGTATCTTGAGTGGGGGGTTCACCAGGACGCATCATGCGATAAATTTCTACCAGCGATTCTAATTGACTGCTGGTCGGATCCACTCTCAAGGTATCTGAAATAAAAGGACCGCAATTTAATTCATTGGTGTAGATGATATCAATGCTTTCAAAGCCTGCCGCACTGATTTTTTCTAATAAGTCTAGAGTTAATTCCGTATTAGAAGAAGCAATTTCTTCACCGGAGGCAGTATCAATTACTGGCTTGGCTAAGACTTTTCCGACCAAGAAGTCCACAGGCACTGTCAATTCTTTTAAACCCAACTGCTCGAGAGAACGAATATGACGGGCCAAAATACGACGTCCCTGCGCAACAATGACTTCACCTTGCGGATCGATGATATCAAAATTAGCGACTTCTCCCATCAAACGCTGAGGCACAAATTCGGTTTTAACACTTTCTCCCGCAAAACGATAAGTAATCGTGTCATAGAATATCGACAAAATCGCATCATTGGAGTAACCCAATGCCCGCAACAATACCGTCGCTGGAAATTTTCTGCGGCGATCGATCCTGGCATGAATACAATCTTTGGGATCAAATTCAAAATCTAACCAAGAACCACGGTAAGGAATCACTCGAGCCGAATACAATAGCTTTCCGGAAGAATGCGTTCTGCCTCTATCATGCTCAATAAATAATCCCGGCGCACGATGCAACTGAGAGACCACCACACGCTCAGTCCCATTGATGACAAAGCTACCACTGGCTGTCATCAAAGGAATTTCACCCATGTAGACTTCTTGCTCTCGAATGTCTTTAACCACCCTGGCATCAGCAGGAGAATCTTTTTCATAGATCACCAAGCGCAAAGTCACACGCAAGGGAGAAGCATAACTCAAGCCACGCATTTTACATTCGCGCTCATTAAAAGTAGATTCTCCCAAACGATAGCCTACATAACGCAATTCTGCAGCGCCTGAATACGCCACCACAGGAAACACTGACTGAAAAGCCCCCTCCAAGCCAACAGGTTTTCTTTCATCCACTGGCAAATCTGCCTGTAGATATTGTCGATACGATTCGACTTGAGTGTCCAAAAGGAACGGGATCTCTGCATCCAGCTGTGCAGGAGAACCAGAAAAGTTTTTTCGAAGACGCATTTTTTCAGTGTTAGAAATTGCCATGGAAAGCCTCAGTCATTAGTGGAGCCAAAACCCGATGGAGCCCAAAGACTCCATCTAGTTCAAAACAGGTTACTTCACCTCAACTTCTGCACCAGCCTCAACCAACGCCGCTTTCATTTTTTCAGCATCTTCTTTGCTAACGCCAGATTTCAAGGAGGCAGGTGCACCATCCACCAATTCTTTGGCTTCTTTCAACCCTAAACCATCCACTAAAGTGCGAACGACTTTAATCACCGCCACTTTATTGGCTCCCGCACTTTTGATGACGACATCAAATTCGGTTTGCTCTTCAGCTGCTGCTGGAGCGGCTGCTCCAGGGGCGACCATCGCCATCATGGGTGCAGCAGCACTCACACCAAATTCATCTTCGAACCGCTTTACCAATTCAACTACGCTCATGAGTGGCATTTCTTTTACCAACTCTACCACTTGTTCTACTGTATTAGTCATTTTACTCTCCCGCTAAAAATTATGATTCATTAGATTCGCGACTTGCACGCACTGCATCCACAACTCTAGCGAGTTGAGCCGCAGGCTCTGCAAAAGTACGAACTAATTTGCTGATGGGCGCTTGCAGAACGCTAGCCAACTGGCCTAATGCCTGCTCACGAGTGGGCAAGCTCGCCACAGCACTTAATTCGCCAGCTTCTAGAAGCTTTCCACCAAGCACCAATGAACGAACTTTTAGTTTGTCATTTTCCTTTGAAAAATCTTTCACCAGGCGCGCAGCCATGGAGGGAGATTCCCCAAGAGAAAATGCAAACACCAAAGGCCCTGTTAGCACAGGCAGCGCGCACTCGAAAGGAGTTCCTTCAAAGGCACGCTTAGCCAAGTTATTACGAATTACCCGCACGTCGACACCCATTTTCCGGGCGGACACTCGCAACGCCAACATTTGTTTTACTGTCAAACCACGATATTCTGCCGTCACCAATGAACTGGACGCCAAAGATACCTCCCTGACAGCAGCAACTACTGCTTTTTTTTCTGTTAAAGTGAGCACACTATACCTCAGATGCTAAATAAGACTGGAGGCTATCCACCACCACACGCAACCCAGGGCCCATTGTGCTGGAAATCGATAGCTTTTGCAAGTACTGTCCCTTAGAGGTACTGGGTTTTAATCGTTTGAGATCCGCAATCACTGCTTGGATATTCAACGCCAAAGCTTTGGGCTCAAAACTGAGCTTACCGACGGGGCAATGCACCAGCCCTGCTTTATCCACTCGAAACTGTACTTGACCGGATTTGGCATTGGAAACAGCACGCGCCACATCCATCGTCACCGTACCCGTTTTAGGGTTGGGCATCAAGCCCTTGGGACCCAAAATTTGTCCCAGTTGACCCACAACACCCATGGCATCGGGGCTGGCAACCACTACATCAAAATCAATATTCCCCGCTTTAATACTATCGGCCAAGTCATTTAAGCCAACAATATCTGCACCCGCATCTTTGGCTGCTTGGACATTGGCGCCTTGGGTGAACACTGCCACACGAACACTGCGACCCGTACCATGAGGGAGTACCACGGCCCCCCGAACCATTTGATCCGATTTGCGCGGATCCACACCCAACTTCACGCTGATTTCCACAGTCTCATCGAACTTGATACGATTTTCATGAGCTTGCTTTAAAATCCCCAATGCCTCATCGATGGAATAATCGGTGAGAGTGCTGAATAATTCTGCTATTGCCTTACGGCGCTTGGTCTGCTTTGCCATTACGCTACCTCTTCTTGATAATCAATACCCATGCTGCGCGCCGTACCAATCACCATGCGCATGATGGCTTCCAACTCAGATCCTAGGATATCGGCTTGCTTGATTTTTGCAATTTTTTCCACTTGCGCCCGTGAGATTTTACCTACTTTATCACGATTGGGTACTCCACTGCCTTTGGGTAACCCCAATTCTTTCATGATCAAAACAGGAACTGGAGGCGTCTTGATGATGAATTCAAAACTTTTATCTTTGAACACACTGATTTCAACCGGCATTACCAAATCTTTATCTTCAGACTTGGTGCGGTCATTAAACTCTTTACAAAAGGCCATGATATTCACACCCGCTTGACCCAACGCAGGCCCCACTGGTGGGCTAGGGTTCGCCGCTCCTGCCTTGACTTGCAGCTTGACCACTTTGACGACTTCTTTTTTTGCCATGATTTTTTCCCCGAACTGATTAATTCTTTTCGACTTGCGAAAACTCTAGCTCAACTGGCGTCGAGCGACCAAAAATCAAAACCGCCACACGAAGGCGATTTTTATCATAATTAACTTCTTCCACCAAGCCACTGAAGTCTGAGAAAGGTCCGCTGATGACACGAACCATTTCTCCCACCTCAAAGGTACGGCTGGGTTTCACCATTTTCTCACCGCCTTCCAATCGACTCATTAAGTCTTTGGCTTCTGCCTCCGTAATCGGCATGGGTTTGACATTGGCACCAATAAAACTACTGGCCATATCTCTCATGTTGCGCAGTGCCTGATAAGCGGTCTTTTCTTCATCCATTTCCATCTGCAAAAACATATAGCCTGGAAATAAACGACGCTGAGTTTTTCGGCGATTGGTACTGATCACCTCCTCCGTGGGAACTAGAATATCACCAAAATAGGATTGGAGACTCTCCCGTTCAACATGCTCCTTGAGCACCCGGGCGGCTTCTTCCTCCATTCCCGGTCTTAATTTGATAACATACCACTGCATAATTCTCTCACGCCACTATTGTGTTAACCCTGAAACCAGCCATAATAACACAGTATCCAAAAAAAACAAGACCAAACCGACAACACTGACCATCAAGACCACAGCCAGTGCCGTTTGCCAGGTTTCCCTCGGCGTTGGCCATGTCACTTTTCCCAATTCTTCTCGTGCATCCTTCCAAAATTGTTGAAACTGATGGGCTTGCGGAGTAAACCATGCCACAGCCAACCCCAACAGCAGCCCACTTACCCCTAAGGCCAAGCGCAATGAGTCAGCCAAGGGCAACAGATGCATGGTGCTGGTCAAACCCACCAGAAATAAAATAGCGACCACTATCCAACGAAATTTTATATTCATGGTTTCCACTGCCTTTGACATGATACCTCTGCCTATATTGGCAGGCCAGGAGGGAATCGAACCCCCAACCTACGGTTTTGGAGACCGTCGCTCTGCCAATTGAGCTACTGGCCTAAACATCCACCACCGAAAAGGTGGTGGCACACTTTCCTACTCGATGATCTCAACCACCACACCGGCACCTACGGTACGTCCACCTTCA
>CAYGKN010000059.1:0-8225 GCA_964350565.1 uncultured Gammaproteobacteria bacterium | reverse complement strand
GCTCTAAAGCGCGCATTCCCCCCCCCTCCCAAGAGACAGCGCTTTCGCGGGGGTGAGAGGTGAGACAAATACACGCTTTCACGGCAGTCAAAAATGTGTCAGAATAGAAATTTAGGCAACGAATATGGCAAGCGCACTCAAACAGTTTGGGGGTATTCTCATGATCATGGGTACCTCCATCGGTGGAGGCATTCTAGCGCTCCCCATTGCTACCCTCCAAGCAGGTTTTCTTCCAGCACTTGCTTATCTCGTATTCTGCTGGCTTTTAATGACCTCTGGGGCATTCTTGATTTTGGAAGTCAACCTACAACTTCCTGAGAATACCAATATGATCTCTATGGCCAGACATGCAGGAGGACGCTTCCAAGCCATGCTTGCCTGGCTCACTTACCTTGGATTGGTCTATTGTCTAGTTGCTGCCTATATCGCTGGTGCCTCTGATGTAACCGTGGCAACTCTGACCCGATTAAAATGGCACGCCGTACCCTCTACAGTCACTATCGCCCTGACCAGCATCATCGCACTACTGATCTATCGCGGCGTGAGTACTGTTGATTGGATCAATCGTTTCATCATGGGGGCAAAACTCTTATTATTGGTCCTCATCATTCTTGCCGGCTTGCCTTATCTGCAACACACACTGTTTGTAGAGCACCATCTTAGCGCTATTTTCCCTGTCAGCACCGTCATTGTCACCGCTTTTGGCTTTGGAATCATTGTCCCCAGCTTGCGTAACTACTTCAACAGTGATGTAAAAACACTGCGGCGCATCCTTTTTCTTGGGAGCCTCATTCCTTTGTTCATCTATATCGGCTGGGAAGCCGTGATGCTCAATCTTATGGTTGATCCGCATTCCAAAATGCAATTGATAAATGCCCATAATAAACTCGGCACCCTAATCACACTCATCAATGAACAACATCCCAGCCCTTGGTTTCGAGTCAGCCTGAGTATCTTTACCGGGATCTGCATTTTTACCTCTTTCATTAATGTATCTTTGTGCCTTTTCGACTTTTTCGCTGACGCCATTGGCTTTAAAAAACGTGGCTTCCAAGGACTCGCCCTATTGGGGATCTCTTTTCTTCCCCCCCTATTATCCGTGCTCTTCTTTCCTCACGTTTTTATTGCAGGACTAAGTATTGCCGGTATTTTCTGTGCCAGCTTAATGATGTTGCTTCCAGCCATTTGGGCATGGAAATTGCGAAAACGTCATAAACAGCCTCAAGGTTATCGCTGGCTTGGCAGCTCTATTCTGTTGGGACTTGTCATCATCTTAGCAACACTGCTTGTGGGTATGGCCATTTGGTTTGATCTTTGGAATGGTCAATAACGCATGCTAAAATTTCAAAAAAATAATGGCATGCTTCACACCAGCTTACATGGCAAACCTCTTCTGACCACACCACAATTGAATAAAGGCACCGCATTTACCTTCGAAGAACGCCGATCTTTCGGATTGCTTGGAAAACTTCCTACCCGGGTCGAATCTCTAGAAGAGCAAGTTGAACGCGCCTATTTGCAATTCAACCACATTGAAGATCTCGTTCAAAAAAATATTTATCTCCAACATCTACTCAATGAAAACATGGTCCTATTCTATAAACTCATCGCCTTACATCTCGAAGAGATGCTCCCCATTTTATACACGCCCATTGTTGGTCGCGTCGTCAAATCATTTAGTCGTGAATTCCGGCAACCTAGAGGTATTTATATTCCCTATCCTCATCGTGATCACATCCGCACGATTCTACAAAATCGCTCCAATCCAGAAGTGGATTTAATTGTGGTCACCGACGGTGAAGGTATTTTAGGCATTGGCGATCAAGGCATTGGAGGTATGGACATCCCCATTGCGAAACTTATTGTCTACACAGCATGTGGACACATTAATCCTTTACGCACTCTACCCATTCTCCTTGATGTGGGAACCAATAATCCCACCCTTCTCGAATCTCCCTTCTATCTGGGATGGCGCAACCCAAGGATCACCGGCTCAGAGTACGATGAATTTATCGAAGCTTTTGTAAGCGCTATCGAAGAGTGTTTTCCCCAAGTCTTTTTGCACTGGGAAGACTTCGGTCGAGAAAATGCGAGAAAACACTTGGCGCACTATCAACACCGCATTTGTACCTTCAATGATGACATGCAAGGAACCGGCGTCGTTACACAAGCGGCTATTGAAGCGGCTTTGCAATCTCAACATCAACATTGGAAAGATCAACGTATCGTGATTTTTGGTGCAGGCACCGCTGGCACCGGTATTGCCGATCAACTCCTCGAAGCCATGGAGTTTGCAGGACTCGATACACCTAGAGCCAGAAAGCAATTTTGGCTTATCGATAAAAATGGCTTGTTGTTTCAGGATCTCCCCACTCTCACTACGGCTCAACAACCTTTTGCCCGAGAAACCAAAGAACGCCCAGAATGGGGAGAGGCGAATTTCATCTCACTAGAAGACGTCATCTCTCACATCAAACCCACTATTCTCATCGGCTGCTCTGGTGTTCCGGGCGCATTTACTCCTTCACTCATTCAACAGATGAGTCAACAAGTTGCTCGTCCCATTATTCTCCCGTTATCGAATCCTCCTGAATGCATGGAAGCCACTCCAGATGTTATCGTTGAATACAGCCAAGGTCGCGCACTGATTGCTACAGGGAGTCCGTTTGATAATGTACAATGGAGCCATCAATCTTATCCCATTTCTCAATGTAATAATGCCTATGTATTTCCAGGAATTGGACTGGGTGTCATTGCCTCTCGTGCAACACGACTCACCAATCACATGCTCATGGCCGCTTGTAACGCATTGGTCCAACTCGCACCCATCATGCAAGATCCCACCCATGGTGCTCTTCTTCCCCCCATCACGCAAACTCCCAGCATTTCCATTGAAATTGCACGCGCGCTTGCAAAGGCTGCCCAAGAAGAAGGCGTGGCTGAGCGTTGTGATGAACACACGTTAGAATCTCGACTCCAAAATGAATGCTGGGAACCCCGTTACCTTCCCATGCGTTATGATCCCCACCTATGAACACCCTCATCAGTGAGGCCAGCCCTCCCCTTTCAGGAATGGTTGAACTGCCTTCTTCTAAATCTCATAGCATGCGCGCTTTGATGTTTGCCTTACTGGCCAATGGTCCATGCCACTTATATCATTTGCTTGAGTGCGATGATACCCAGATCATGAAAAATCTCATCACTCACTTCGGTGCAGAAATCATCACCCATGAACACTGCACCACCGTCATTCCACCTGAGACATTGAAACTGGACACCGACCTTCTGTGGGTAGAGCAATCCGGGCTGGCATTCCGATTCGCGATTGCACTTGCCGGGCTGATCAATCAACCCGTTACCATCGCAGGGCATGCCTCTCTTGGTTCTCAACGACGCGCGTGGCCACTGGTGGAGTTACTTCAACAGCAACAACAACACGCCCGCTATCTTTCTCCTCCACAACAAGCTCCTCTGTACATTCATGGACAATGGCAAGCTGGACACTACGCCTTACACGGTGAAGATTCTCAACCCCTCAGTGCCCTGATGATGGTAGCTCCACTACTCTCTGAATCGAGCACCATCAATGTCCACCCACTCGGAGAAAAAGGTTTTGTGGAGATGACCCAATACTGGCTTCGTGAACTCGGAGTCTCTGTCACCGTCTCCAATCAGACATTCCACATTCCTAAAACCGGCAAATACCCCGCTTTTGAAAAAACCATTCCCGGAGACATGAGTACACTGGCTTTCCTCGTCGCCGCCTCTCTCATGACACAAGGCCATATCCAGATCCGACGTGCCAGACGAGACGATACTCAACCCGATGCAACCCTATTTAACCATCTCTACAAAGCAGGTGCCCGATGGGATTGGGAAGCGGATCTCCTCAAAATGCAACCCTCTCAATGGAAAGGTTTTGATATGGATTGTAGCAACTGTATTGATGCCCTCCCCATTCTCGCCACGCTTGCCCAACAAGCCACAGGCCCCTCTAGACTCTTCGGCATTAACAATGCACGTTTCAAAGAATGTGACAGAGTTCATGCCATTCTTAATATTTTTCCTCTGGCTACGCTTGAAGAAAATATGCTTCTCCTCTCTCCCCAATCTAAAATCGTAGGCTCTTATGACAGTTATACCGATCATCGCATCGCCATGTCATTGGCCATCTATGGGTTGATGGCAGGTGCTCCCGTTGTAATCAACCAACCTCAATGCATTGCCAAAACCTATCCCACTTTTGTTGACGACATGGTCTCTCTCGGCGCAAAATTATCCTATGCATAATACGTTTGGAATTCAGTATCGACTCACCATTTTTGGAGAATCCCATGGCATGGCCATCGGTGGCGTCATTGAAGGGTTGCCACCCGGAATTGTCATTGCACTAGAAGCTATTCAGGAAGCATTGAACCGACGTCGGCCAGGATATCATGCACACACATCGACTAGACGCGAACCCGATGAAGTACAATGGTTATCTGGACTCTATGAAGGATGCACCACAGGAAGCCCCATCGCTTTTATCATTGCCAATACCCTTCAAAATCCCGAAGATCCCAATCTCTATGCGCAACTCTGGCGACCCGGACATGCTCAAGCCACCTATCAAAAAAAATATGGACACTTTGATCATCGTGGTGGAGGACGTGCCTCAGGCCGACTCACTGCCATCATGGTAGTCGCCGGCGCCATCGCTGAACAATTGCTTCGTGAAAAGGGTATTTCTACCATTGCTTTTTTAGAACAAGTCGGCCCACATTCGATAGCTCCTCCCGTCAATTTTTCTCGAGAATACCGAGACTCTCTTTACTATCCCACACTGGATCCACACATCATTCCCATCTGGAAAAAATACCTCACCCAATGTATGGATAAAGGTGATTCCTGTGGAGGAATCATCACCTTTATGGCCACTGGTGTGCCTGCAGGCCTTGGAGAGCCCCTCTCGCATAAACTCTCTGCACAATTGGCACACGCGATGTTATCTATTCCTGCAGCCAAAGGTTTTGAATATGGAAGTGGATTTGAAGCTGCCACAATGACAGGCAGCACCCACAACGATGCATGGGTCGATGCTCAACACACCCGCACCAATCACAGCGGTGGAATCCAAGGGGGCATTAGCAATGGCATGCCCATCAAAGGGCGAGTTGCATTCAAACCCACCTCTAGCATCAAAAAAACTCAACACACAGTAACCACACAAGGAGAGTCGACCACACTCACTTTTCCCAAAGAAGCACAACACGATCCCTGCATCGCTCTGCGCGCAGTACATGTAGTTGAAGCCATGCTCAATCTCACACTGCTAGATGCCTACTATTGTCATCAACACTGGCAACATGCATGATTTCATTATCTCCGGATCAAGCAACCCAAAATCGATACTTTCAACAGTACCGACAACTTTTTATCGTCACGGATCATCATCTACCCACACTCTCATGGTTCTCAACAATCATTCACACAAATGCGCGCATATACACGCTGCCAAGAGGAGAAGCCGCAAAGTCCTGGGAATGCGCAAAACAACTTTGTGAACAATGGCAGATTCATCGCATCAATCAAAGTGATTTAATCATCGCCATTGGCGGCGGTAGTGTCTTAGATCTCACCGGATTTTCAGCAAGTATTTATCATCGTGGCATCGATTGTCTATACCTTCCCACAACCTTGCTGGCAATGATCGATGCAGCAATCGGCGGCAAAACCGCCATTAACCATCAAGGCATTAAAAATGTTTTTGGAACATTCCAATCTCCCAAAAAAATATGGACTTTCCCTCACGTGCTTCGAACACTCAGTCAATCGGATTGGCAATGTGGTCTTGCAGAAATGATAAAACATGCACTGCTGATGGGAGAAGAGGCTTGTGAATCGCTCGTTCACTGGTCCTCTAAAAAACGAGAAATCAATGAGGAGTTATCCCAACACCTACAATGCCATCAACAATTTAAACAGTCTGTCGTCAAGCATTCACACCCTCAGTATCGACATCTACTCAATCTCGGACACAACATCGCTCATGCATTAGAAGCTTCCAGTCTAAATTCCATCTCTCATGGTCAAGCCGTAGCGTTTGGATTACTCATAGAATGCCGATATGCCCATCAAATGAATGAAATGACAGAGCATACCTTAAAACGCATTGAACAATGGTTATATGCCCTGTTTGACAAAGCCGCATTCCAACCCGAATACGATCGCTCACTATTTTTCGATGCACTGCTTCAAGATAAAAAATCCACAGCTCATCTCAATGGAGTTATTCTGCAATCCCCAGGCTCGGTCAAGTATGAAAATGATTCATATTTATTTCCCTGGGATATCAATGTGGTAAAAGCAATTATGGAGGAAAGGTAGTGTCCCATTCTTTCTGTAAAAAGAGATTTGCCTGATAAGGCAAGCCATGGTTGTAAGCGGTTAATTTTCCGACAGATGGAAAAATTTTTAAATCGCCACACTTCTATCTAGACATAAAACTATATTTTGTGCAACTATAATACGTATAACCTTTTTATAACTACTCACTCCACCATGGCGTTTTATTGTGAGTTGAAGCAGAGGCTCAAGGAAGACGCCATGGGAAAGCGAGGGGGTGAGAAATGTGGATTATTCCCTGGAACAGTTACATTAGAACAAAAACACCTTCCCGACCCTATCAATATGTTCAAGAAGATCTGGATCGTTGATATCTTCGTAAATTGAAACATCAAATTTATACGGTAACAATAAATCGTCTAACTCATTTTCAATTTTTAGTAGCATCTGAAGGGATACTGCCTCCCCTTTCAACGTCAAATCGATGTCTGAACCCGTCCGGTAGGTACCTTTTGCTCTGGAGCCGTATATGATCACCTGTTTAATTTCAGGATACCTTTTAAATACTTCTTGTATTTGAGTCACGACGTCGAGTGTTAATCCAAATTTAGTGTGCTCGGCATTATCCATTATATTTTAGTTTTTCCATTTTTTTACTAAAAATATCAAAAAGCGATACGTAAGCGTCAACAATTTTGCGAGCAATTTCAATAGCGATATCTTCGTTATAGGTATGTGATGTTTTATTTCGACTTTTTATCATTTCCATCCAAGTCTCGCCATCTTCAATGAGGCCCTTGTTAAAAGCCTCTCGGATGGCATCACGCGAACCGGTAATACCCGCATTACCCTGATGGTAAAAATAGTCTTTGATCACATTCCAAGCCAATTCATAGGTAAATTCAAATGCCTTAATCATACCCTGTGTTTCGATACGGGACAGCGAGCGTTGTTTAGAGAGCTCTGTTGCTTCTTGCAGCTGATATAGCGCTTGTTGAAAATGTTGCAGGCGTTGATGCCATCGAATATCTTTCTCATTCTCCATAATTAACGCCAATAATGTATTGAACCTATCATGATTGAAGTATATCAAAGCAACAACTGAATGAAAATATCAGTTTTGTGTACATCACCCAAGACCGATGGTCACATGCGAATGGTGGTCGCCTAAGCTTTAAGAGAACTGTTACAGAACAAATGAAGCTCTATCTCTTTTTTTAATGCCCCCTTGGGATGAAGTCAAGGAAGCTTGGTGCGGAATGTCTGCTGTAAGCGTTTAATTAAACGCTTACCTCTTTGTTACGCCTATCCTCTCTTTACCATACTCAGAAAGGCCATCATAGAACAAAAATCCCTCAACGCGGCGGCTTATGACCGCCTTTTCCTTCGGGTTCTTCATCATCACTTGAATGATACTCTTCAAAATCAGCTTCATCCTCAGACAATTCGCCAGTATTGTCTCTTCCCCGAATACTCTCTGCAAGTGAATCTAGATCCGCACTGAGCTTCCGCATCCTGCAGAAAACGTATTCGTTCTCTTCTCTCATCATCTTCGTATCCTGTTCAACTCGTTCTAATTTCCGGCCATGTTCGTCTACACGTAAGCACATCTGGTCTAAGCTCTCCTTCTGTCGTTCCAAGCTCTCCTTCTGTCGTTCCAAGCTCCCATTCAGTCGTTCTAACTTATCATCACCTTTCTTACACATTTCATCTACTACTTCAGCCCGTTTATTTACTTCTCTTACCTCCTGATGCAGTTCCGCTGGCCATTCAGAGAAAACGGACTGCTGTGATGACTGATTTCCAACACTCCCCAAAGAATCTTCTGCTAAATACCCCTGTACCTTCAAGTAATAATACTCACGAGCCACATTATTCCAATTAAAAAACCATAAAAT
>CAYGKN010000058.1:0-8370 GCA_964350565.1 uncultured Gammaproteobacteria bacterium | reverse complement strand
AAAGCGGGGATCTAAATGAACCCAAGATAGATTCCCGCCTACGCGGGAATGACAAAGATCTTCACGGGAATGGCAGCACATACAAAAACCAACTTGCTCACCTCCTCATCGAACTCTCCGAAACCTTTGGCCTATGGCAAGGCAACCCCGATACGTATTTTGCCTCGGAGCAAACGCCAGATTGGATTGCACAGGCCATAGAAGAGCGACAAGCCGCGAGAGCTGCCAAGGATTGGGAGAAGGCAGATTTGCTAAGAGATGCGCTACAAAACAAGGGCATTGCGTTAGAAGATACGCCACAAGGGATGAGATGGCGTTATATTGAGCCCGGAGAGAGCTAAAACGTTAGATAAAAAAATGGCCCGTGAAGGGCCATTGAATATGGAGTTTTTAATAATAATCACAATTCTTGACGAGAATTAACCTCTTCTCCTGTTTTCGATAGGTGGATGGCGCCGATTACGCAAGCACCAAGCACCAGAGCAAGAACACCCAGTATGGTATACCAGTTTTGGTGTGGTAAGGTCTTCAAGAAAAAGTTTGGGAAATTTTCTTGAGTAATGATGGCAATAACACCTATCGCAGTCACAGCAGTTCCTGTAGCCAATTTAGCAAAAGTAAAAAAGCGAGAAGTATCTTTTGCGTTATTGTCTCCATAATGGTTATCAACAGGAAAAGATTCATCTTTTTGTCTAGCGGTGGAAGACATATTTTTTCTCCTTGGTTTTCATTAAAAGGTAGTCATAATGTACAATAAATTCGCACCGATGGCAAGAGATTTTTGGAAAAATTTTACTTTTTTTGACCAATTCTAGATTTTCTCCTACATCCCTCGGCGATATTTTCCTCCCAATCGATAGAAGTGTTCGCTGATTTGCCCTAAAGAACAATGACGTACACTATCCATGAGGGTGGCAAAGGCATTGCCGCCTTCGGCAATGGTCTTACTCAGTGCTTCTAGTGCTGCAGGCGCTTTATCGGCATGTTGAGCATGAAATTCCTCGAGGTGTTGAATTTGCTCATTTTTTTCAGCTTCACTGGAGCGAGATAAAGGAACAGGCTCTTCTTCACGCTTAGGGGCTAGAAAGGTATTGACTCCAATAATAGGCAAGCTCCCTTCGTGTTTTCGATGCTCATAGCGCATGGATTCATCTTGGATCTTTCCGCGCTGGTAACCGGTTTCCATCGCACCCAAAACGCCTCCACGGCGACTGAGATTCTCAAACTCACACAGTACGGCTTCTTCGACCAGATCGGTTAACTGCTCGATGATGAATGAGCCCTGCAAGGGGTTTTCATTGGAACTCAACCCCCACTCTTTTTGAATAATCAGTTGAATGGCCAAGGCTTGTCGCACAGAAGCTTCTGTGGGAGTGGTGATGGCCTCATCGAAGGCATTGGTGTGTAGGCTATTGCAATGATCATAATAGGCACACAAGGCTTCCAGTGTGGTGCGAATATCATTGAAAGTCATTTCTTGAGCGTGCAAAGAGCGTCCGGAGGTTTGAATATGATATTTTAATTTTTGGCTGCGGGTATTCCCGCCATACAGTTTATCCATCGCAATGGCCCAAATGCGACGAGCGACCCTGCCCATCACCGTGTATTCGGCATCCATCCCATTGGAAAAAAAGAAGGATAGATTCGGCGCAAAATCATCAATCGCTAACCCATGGGCCAGATAAGCTTCTACATAAGTGAATCCATTGGCCAAGGTGAATGCCAATTGGGTAATGGGGTTCGCTCCGGCTTCTGCGATGTGATACCCTGAAATAGAAACCGAGTAAAAGTTTTTAATCTCTTGCTCAATAAAATATGCCTGCATATCGACCATCATGCGCAAACTAAATTCTTTAGAAAAAATACACGTATTTTGAGCTTGATCTTCCTTGAGGATATCAGCCTGTACCGTGCCTCGGACCTGCTTTAAAGTCTCTCTTTTAATGACTTCGTATTCTTTTTTATTGGGTGCTCTACCTTCTTTTTGCTGAAATTTTTCGATTTGTTGATCAATGGCTGCATTGAAGAAAAAAGCCAAAATGGTGGGGGAAGGTCCATTGATGGTCATCGAAACAGACGTATTCGGTGCGCACAAATCAAAACCTTCGAATAAGCGTTTCATATCCTCTAGTGTGGCAATGGAAACACCTGCATTTCCGATTTTTCCATAAATGTCGGGCCGCTGGTTGGGATCAAAACCATACAAAGTGACGGAATCAAAAGCTGTTGAAAGACGAGTGGCTGGCATGCCTTCAGAGAGTAAATGAAAACGTTTGTTGGTGCGCGCTGGCCCGCCTTCTCCTGCAAATAAACGACTGGGGCTTTCATCGGTGCGCTTAAAGGCAAACACGCCTGCCGTATAAGGAAAAGCCCCAGGTAGATTTTCGGTCAACTGCCAATGCAACAGCTGACCTGGACACTCATAGTGAGGTAGGGCCACTTTAGGAATGGGTAGATCGGAGAGGGTCAGGGTTTGCAGGGGCATTTGATGGGGTTGGCCGCGCACTGTATATTCCAAAGTTTGGGCTTCATATTGGGCGACAGACTCTGGCCATTGTTCCAATAGCGCTTGATGTGCTGGCAAAATGGCGGCAGAGAGTTCTGCAATGCGTGCTAACAATGCCTTCGAGGTGGGTTCATAAGCGAGTGCCGTTTCCAGGTGAGCACGTTCTTTTACCAATGCCGCTTGCGCACGCGCTTGTTCGTGATATTCTCTGATAGTTGCACTGATTTGAGCGAGGTAATGGCGGCGAGTCACCGGAATGAATGCATCATGCCTTGGGGCTTGTGGGATCTCTTGCATCTTCCAAGTGCCCAAGCCCTGCGCATTAAACCGAGATAACAGGGCAGCATACAAGGCATTCACCCCCGCATCTTGAAAGTGTGCAGCAATGGTGGGATAGACAGGCATTTCCTCGGGAGATTGACCAAAAGCTTGGCGATTGCGCAAGACTTGTTTGCGTACATCTCGCAGGGCATCTTCTGCACCGAAGCGATCGAATTTATTGATGGCAATGAAATCAGCAACATCCAGCATGCCAATTTTTTCTAATTGACTCTGTGCGCCAAATTCAGGGGTCATGACATAAATGCTGGTATTCACAAACGCTGAAAGGGGAGAGTCGCCTTGACCAATGCCCGGAGTTTCCAGAACAATGAGATCAAATCCTTCTTTAATTAACCAAGGGATCCAGTGCGTTGCATGTTTCTCAATGTCTTTGAGCAAATCTTTGGTGGCAATGGAGCGAAAGTGAATGTTGCCATATTCTAAGGCATTCATGCGGATGCGGTCACCCAGCAAAGCGCCACCTGTTTTTTGACGAATGGGATCAAAAGCCAATACCGCAATCCGACATTGGGGATGATGCTGAACAATGCGCAAGAGCAATTCATCTGAGAGAGAAGATTTTCCAGCGCCTCCAGTGCCTGTAATCCCTACGATCGGAATCGCAGTCATATCTAACGGCTTCAGAGGCTCAACGAGTTGTTGTGATAAGGCGCGCCCCCAATAAGTGGGATGGTGATGGACGCGAGGCGTCTGAGCTTTAAAAAGCATATCCGCAATCATGCCATTCAATCCCATTGTCTGACCATCATGAGGAGAGTAAATGCGCGTGATCCCCCGCTCATGCAGCAAATCAATTTCCTCTGGGATGATGACGCCACCGCCTCCACCAAAAATGTGCACATGCTCTGCACCCGATTGGTCTAGACATTCTCTGAGGTACGTAAAATATTCAACATGACCCCCTTGATAAGAACTGATGGCTACCGCATGGGCATCTTCATCCAATGCGGCTTTGAGTACGGCTTCTACACTGCAATGATGGCCTAAGTGAATGACATGCGCTCCTTGAGATTGCATGATACGTCTCATGATTTGAATGGCTGCATCATGCCCGTCAAATAAACTCGTGGCAGTGATGAAACGCGTTGCCATTACTCTGCACGCTCCAAATCTTCAATCAGTGCGGCAAGAAAGGTGGTGGCTTCTTTGCCCGTCACCGCACGGTGATCAAGACTCAAGGATAAGGGCAGCGTTTTTGCAGCGACGATTCCTGCTGCTGTGACCACAGGAGTTTCTCTTAAACGCCCCGTTCCCAGAATGGCCACATTCGGCGGGACAACGATGGGATTGGCAAAAAAACCTGTGAACATTCCAAAATTGGAAAGCATAAACGTAGATCCCCGCAAATCTTCACTTTTCATACTGCGACTTTTTAATTGTGCCTTGTAGGTATCGATGGTTTCTCTCCACTCTTGTGGCGTGTGTCGATTCACAGATTTGAGCACCGGAACAAATAAGGCATCATCTACATCCATACCCAATCCCAAATGAATGTCTTCGTGCAATTGAAGGTGCTTGCCATCAAACCAGGCATTCAATGCCGGTTGCACTTGATGGGCATGAATGATCGCACGAATCACTCTGAGCGTGACATCTTGTTTGCCTACCCACGCCGAAAGTTTTGCGATTTCATTGACGGTCACAGGCACCACTTGCGCATGAGAAGCACTCATGGCTTCTGCCATGCTGCGTCTGACACCACGCAACGGCTCGCCAGCTATGGTGGGCGTGTTTGTGGCGGTTTTGGGATGTTGTTGTGCATGTTTGAGAACATCCCGTGGCGTGAGATAGGGTAGGTTCCCTTTGACTTCCTTGAGATTGATTTGCAATTGTCGAGCCAGATGATGTGCACTGGGTAGAGCAGCAATCCCTTCTCTGGTGTGGGAAAGTTTGCTGGTGGTGACAATAGCTTCTTCTTTGGCCAAGCCAGCCGCTTGATGAGACAATTGACCCACGACAGTGGCAGCAGACGCTTCGCCTTCAAAGCTCACCAATGCCGCACCCGTGGCAATGACTTCTCCCACGGCTCCATGGAGTGTGGTTACCACACCCGACCAAGGGGCTGGAACCTCCACAATGGCTTTGGCAGTCTCTACCGAGACCATAGGCGCATCGGCTTCGATGGATTGACCCACTTCGACATGCCAAGCATGGATTTCTGCTTCAGTGAGACCTTCACCCAAATCTGGTAAGTGAAAAATTTTCATGCATACTCCATCAGTTCATCTATCGCATGTTGAATGCGTGCGGCATTCGGTAAATAGGCTTTTTCCAATTGCAAATAAGGCATGATGGTATCAAACCCGGTCACACGCAGAATAGGGGCCTTGAGCGCAAAGAATGCCAATTGCTGTAAGCGAGCGGCCACTTCGGCACCAACGCCTGCATTCATAGGCGCCTCGTGTACAATCAAGGCACGTCCGGTTTTTTCCACAGAAGCCACCAAGGTGTCGGTGTCGATGGGGCTTACTGTGGCTAAGTCGATGACCTCAATGCTCAATGGCGATTGATGGGCAAGCTGCAAGCAATCTTGTACCAATGCCCCATAGGTGATGAGAGTGAGATCGGTGCCCGTTTTTAATACAAAGGCTTGATCCAAGGGCAAGGCTTCTCCATTGTTTTCGAATGATTGTTTGCCCAATCGATAAATGCGTTTTGGCTCGAAAAAAATTACTGGATCGGGATCACGAATGGAAGCCAACAATAACCCATAAGCCCGTGCCGGAGAGGAAGGGATTACCACTCTCAAGCCTGGCGTGTGTGCGAAAATCGCCTCAGGGCTGTCAGAATGATGCTCTGGAGCATGGATTCCCCCCCCCCACGGCGCACGAAAGACGGTCGGACAACTCAGGCGAGAACGCGTGCGATTGCGAAGTCTGGCGGCATGATTGCAGATTTGATCAATGGCAGGATAAATAAACCCTTCAAATTGAAATTCTGCCACAGGTTTTAATCCTTGTGAGGCCATGCCAATGCTCAATCCGGCAATCATGGATTCTGCAAGTGGGGTGTCTAGTACGCGCTCAGGGCCAAAGGTTTCTAGTAATCCTTGTGTGGCTCTAAATACGCCGCCATTGACGCCCACATCTTCACCGAGAATGACGACATCTTTATCACGTTCCATTTCATAGCGCAATGCAGCGGTGACCGCTTCAACAAGGGTACACTCAAGCATGAGACTCTCCGAATAATTGTGCCAAAATTCGTTGCTCTGCTAAATGTGATGGAGGGTTTTCAAACAAGTGTTGGAACATTTCATCAACATGGGGAGAAGAGGCTTGTTGATAGTGTGCAATGGCCGCTTGAATTTCGACTTGTGAGGCTTTTTGAATGTCTTCTAATTGTGAAGTGGTGATTCCATGGACTTGCATCAAGTGCAGACGCATCCGCTCTAACGGATCACGTTGATGCGCTTGCTGGACTTCTTCTGAGGCTCGATAGCGTGTGGCATCGTCTGCCGTGGTGTGATCGCTGAGGCGATAGGTTTTGGCCTCAATCAAGGTGGCCCCTCCTGCAGCTCTCGCTCGAGAGAGGGCTTCAGAGGTCAAGGTTTCCACCGCAATACAATCATTGCCGTCGACTTGTAATACAGGAATGCCTGCGGCAATGCCTTTTTGGGCAAAGCAAGTCACGGCTGACTGACGATGAGAGGGTACAGAAATAGCCCACTGGTTATTGACCACTACCACCACTAAGGGTAACTCCCACACACCTGCCACATTGATGGCTTCATAGAAGTCGCCTTCGGAAGTGCCCCCATCACCCACGGTGACCAATACCGCATGGGGTTCTCTTCGCAATTTAAAGGCGCTTGCAATGCCTGCGGCGTGTAAACACTGGGTGGCAATGGGAACGCAAGGCGGAAAATCAGAAGGATTATTGGCATAGCAATTGCCCTGCTCATTGCCGCCCCAGTATTGTAAGATTTCATCAAAAGTGGCACCACGATGAGTGAGAATGCCGTAATCTCGATAACAGGAGACATAGACATCGTCTGGGGCTAAGGCATTGGCTAGACCCACATTAATGGCTTCTTGACCTTGCATCGCCGCATACGTGCCCATTTTCCCAGTGCGTTGTAGGTTAATGGCTTTTTGATCGAAGGTGCGTAATCGCTGAAGTTGCGTGTAACGAGAAAGTAGGGTTTCTTTTTCTCTACTCCACTGAGGGGCGTCGTCAGTAAGCTGACCGGATTCATCGAGATATTGATGAGCATCGATGGAAAAAGAGACGAGGCTGTGTTTCATAAATTCACCGGATGTTTAGCCGCCTGTGCAATGCGTTCTTCAGCAATGGTGTTCACCAATGCATAAGGAGCAATGCCCGACTCTTTGGATCGGGTGAGGATTTCATGGATGGTGTCGGCAATTTGGTGGACACGGGCGAGCAATTCCTCAGTGGGAGATTGGTGGTAAAGGCTCGAGGCATACATCAACCCTCCCGCGTTGACCACATAATCGGGAATATAGTGAATACCTGCTGCTACCAAGCGCTCACCATCTTCTGGAGTGGCTAACTGATTGTTTGCCGCACCGATGATGTAACGGCACGAGAGTTGAGCAATGCTGGGTGCATTAAAAATGGCACCCAGAGCGCAGGGTGAGAGAATATCACAAGGAGTGCGGAGGATTTCATCTAAAGAGACTACTTTGGCGCCAAAGTCTTTTTGTGCGCGCAGGCAAGCGGCCTCATTGCGATCGGCCACAATGAGCGTGGCCCCTGCTTTATGAAGCAATTTGCACAGGTGATAACCCACATTGCCAATGCCCTGGATGGCAATGGTCATGTTAGAAAGGGATTGTTGGGGTTCAAAAAAATTGAGTGTACCTTCCATGCTTTCAAGCACGCCCAATGCGGTGTAAGGAGAAGGATCGCCAGGTGTGCCATCCGCCAATGTGGTGCAAAGTACGTGTGGAGATTGTGTGGCAATCACATCCATATCGCCAGGAGTGGTGCCACTGTCTACTGCGGTGAGATAACGACCGTGAAGCCGGTTGAGGACTTGACCAAAGGCTTTGAGGATGGGCTTGGTATCAATCAGTCCTTTGGGTTTGACAATCACTGCTTTAGCGCCGCCATGGGGTAGATTAGCCAACGCTGCTTTATGGGCCATGCCTTGTGCCAATCGAATGGCATCGTAGATGGCTTTGGAAAAATCATCGTATTCAATAAATCGACAGCCTCCAATGGCTGGGCCTGCATAAGTATTGTGCAGCGCAATGACACCGTGAAAATCTACTTCGGACTCGTGATAGATGATTAATTCTCGGATATTTAATTCTTTTGAGTATAAAAATAGATCATCATTCGATATAGGTGTGTTTGCCATGCGGTATCCTTCAGCTCTTCATCTATAATCACCACTATCACAGATTAAAGAGTGAATGTAAATACCCTTTAACGTTTCTTCGTGTGTAGGTGATGGAGGTGGTCGCAGCAGGGATAGGCACTTGAGGCTTATGTAAAGTGCGGGTGAGCTCATAGAAGGGGAATTGTTGCCATACCCTTTCCATCAAGGTGTG
>CAYGKN010000057.1:0-8399 GCA_964350565.1 uncultured Gammaproteobacteria bacterium | reverse complement strand
CACAATGCGCAAACCAGCGGCCTCAAAACGAGACAATATCTGACCAATGACACCCTTTTTTACCGCATCGGGCTTGATGATGGATAACGTCTGCTCTACCATTTTTTCCTCATGTTCTAAATCTAACCATGATAGCGGGTATTGCTGGGGGTGTCTATAGGAAAATAATACCTC
The DNA here is from genome assembly GCA_964350565.1 of uncultured Gammaproteobacteria bacterium. GTDB lineage: Bacteria > Pseudomonadota > Gammaproteobacteria > CAYGKN01 > CAYGKN01 > CAYGKN01. The sequence continues at coordinate 8,225 of CAYGKN010000057.1, read as the reverse complement.
TCAGTTAGTCAACACCCCATGTAAAACTGCGCTGGCTGGCAACGCAAACCTCTTAACCGGCAGGACTAGGCAGTGAAGCGATTGGCATCAGAATGCGGTGCTTGCCGTTTTTTCTGAAGGGCATCCAGGAAACTTTCTAATTGATTCAAACACTGCAAAATTTCAACTCCACATTTGCTTTGTTCCATCTTCAGATTCTGAATTGCCTCTGTTACACTGCTTATTACTTTGTCTATTTCTTCACCTTCTACCCCATCAAGGTCAACAAGCTCACAAGCCGTTTCAACACGATCTTCGTCTGATGTGTCAGAGAGGTTAAGCATAAGTAGATGAGCTCTCAACTTCAGTGCTAACTCTTTCTTTTTTTGCGTCAAGTCATGTGCACCACTTTGGGAAGAAGAGGTTGACCCTTTTGCTTTTGAGGGGTCAGGAGAAATCACTTTCATAACAATCTCTCCCAGAATACTCAAAATAGACTCGCCACCATTTTTTCGCATCATTATTTCTAACAACCTCTCTGAAGTTATGGTTGATAAGCCCACACGGTTTTCTCCCCTTTCAGGCTTTTGATCGATAGCAGAACCTCTACGCGACCACTCGCCCAAACTGTGTTTATAATTTTCGTAACTAGTCATTTGCCGGTCTAATTGCTGTACATAATTTTCTAGACAACCTTTGACTTTTTCAAGATTCGACTTTGATTGCTTCCTCCAAAACCACCATGTAGTGTTTTTGAGTTCGAGATCTAGGAGATCAACTTTTGCTTTTATCGATTGGGTCGCTTTCCCCATTTTTTCTGACTTTGTGTCATCTAATATTTCATTTTCTTTCCAATCTAATTCTTTTAATGCAATCCTAGATTCAGCTAAAGCGATAAATGCTCTTTGAGTCAAAAATCTTCCTGTGTTAAAAAATCCTTGAGTTTCAATATAATTAGAATTTAAACCAGGGAGCACTTTAAAAATAGTGGACAAACCCAAATTACTCGTTTTAAAAAACCGATTATAGCTTTCTTTGGAACTCACTTTTTCAAAAACAGGAGCATCCCCCAAAATAGAATGTGGAAGACTAACAAACTTTACCGGAGATGGTCTTTCCAATAATCGAGCATCTATTGACATTGCATTGTTCATCTGTTCCTTGGTTTTTTTCTGATCTGCAACCTCCATCTTAAAAATCTTCAGAGAATTTTTGTCCTGACCGAGCAAATTTTCTAGAGTGTCTACTTCCTCATTGTGATTCTCTATAAGTGAGTTAAATTTTTGTTTGGCTTCCCCTTGAAGCCCCTTCACATATTCATGGCAAATACCACCATTAATTTGCTTCATGGAATCTGCAATTTCGTCAAGTTTTCCGTTTATCTGGGTAATGCCTCTATGAGCCTCTTGAATATTTTTCCTTCGATGATCGTTTGTTATATGAGGGCTATATGTCACCAAACCCATGTACCGCTCAATACGCAAAAGCTCGGCTTTACATTTATTTGCTGCCATACGAATCAGATCGGCATTTTTACAAATCAAATCCCAGGCAATCAAAATCATATCACATTCGCCTACCGCACGGGTTGATTGAATGATTTCATTTAATGGACGGTAGAGCCGAATTAGCCCATGAAATGCAGAAGAAAAATTGTGAAAATGCTTCAAAAGAACAATATCTTCGCTTTCTTCTTGAGCTAAGTTATGCTGCTTTATCGCGTTATAAATCTCTTGAACACTCTTTAAACCTTCCAACCTCGAATCCTTTATTTCACCCCAAAGAAATTGATTTTGGAACAGAGCACTACAAGACTGAAATTCACTTGGTAAGTTATGGAAAATTTTTGACACAAAAACCTGGGAAGCTTTATCATATTGCTTTGTAGACTTGGAAGAAAGATCATTAGAAGTGAAATTTGTTTTCTCATCGGAAGAAAAGCTTAATCCTAAAAATTGAACCACATCTCCTACCATGCTTGAAATGCTTTCTTTAGATTTTTCCAAATTATCGGTGAATGTTTTACTCTTCTCAAGATCGTTGATTCTCTCTTTGACTTTGTTTAACTCTCCTCGCATTTTTATATAAATGTCACTTCCAGAAAGCAAATGATAAAAAGCATTATGACGCTTGGCTGCACCTAAATGAGAAAAAAACTTTTCAATTTGAGCAATGAAGTCCAAGGCGCTTTTTCTGTCATTTGGCAAAAAGTTATGTAGGTGCAAGAAACACGAATCTATGATGTGTGCCAATAAATTTTCTAACTTTTCATTGTTTTCATGATTGCTTGTTATAAGAGATTCATTTAGCATACCCCCTAAAGCAATAATAAGCTCCCTAACGAGGTGATCACCTCCGCTCATCGCATTTGCCCTATCTTGAGTTTTTAATCCTTTAGGAAAACTTTCTACCACTATACGACTTCCCAGTAATACCCCAACACCAGGAACATTTGAAGTATAACGACGGATACTTGTACCAGTTATGGCAGCAATTGTTGGAAATAAAGTTTCATTAGAGTGCTCTAATGATTCATGCCCCAGTGCCTTTTTGATTCCAGAGGTGCTTAAATGGCTCTCTAACTGAAAAAGAGCCTCAGTCGCGCTGTCACCCATTCCAGGAAGGATACTATTCATTCCCCATCTAGCTTTAAATCTTTTCCAAACACCCATTGCAACACTCCTTCACAAAATATGTTCATATTATAATCAAATTAACGCATAAATATCAATTCCTCGCATATCCTATTCTTGCCTACAATGCAACAACATGTTACGGTGCTCTTATGGAGAAAAATGTTTTACATATCCAAGCGTTAAGCTTCGATGGCCCTAAGGTATCTGCCTTCCTACAAGGTCAGTTTATTAACGAAATATTAAGTCTTTCTCCGGGTGATGCTCATCTGGATGCCTATTGTCTAGCCACAGGAGAAGTCGTGGCCGTGTTTATTCTACAATGTCTCTCTCCCACCCATTACTGCGCATGGCTCCCTATCGGCATGGGAGAGATTTTACAACAATCACTTTCTCGTGTGGCCCGTTTCTCCAGAGTACAAATCACCCCTCTGGAATCCACACCCCATCTGCCTACTTTTTCTTTTAACCATCAAACCATTACTCCACCGAATTGCTCAACAGACTTCTACCAGATGCTCATTGCCCATCGCATTCCCTGGCTTTCCCCTCCCTGTAGTGCCACTTGGCGACCACACGATCTCAGCCTTGTCGATCACCACGCCGTGAGCTTCGACAAAGGCTGTTTCTGCGGCCAAGAAATCATCGCCCGCATGCATTATCGAGGCACTCCCAAATATGGCCTCTATCACACTACCCTTGACGAGCCCCTCCTATGGGAACCAGGCAATACCATTCATTCAGCAGGCATGTGTATTCTCAAAAACCCAGAAAATCAGGATGCCCTATTCGTGTTAAAACACCAATGGGCAAAAAAAAATCCACAATGGATAGATCTCCAAAGAGATACCCTCACCGTAATGGGTCAATAACCTATTGCTTACCCCCGAAAATGAAATGGCTCTGCACCCTCTTCCAAGATCTCTAAGTAGTTGCGGTATACATAAATCTTGTCCCGCTTTTTCCCACTGATCTCTTCTAGCATCCCAATGGATTCCAAGCGATGGAGTACGCTGCGCGCTGTTGGCGCTGTCATTTTCAATTCTCTTACTAATAGGGAGGCTGTGACTTGAGGTAATCGTTTCATATATTCAAATGCCTGTTCACATGAAAATCTAATACGCCCCAATTGAGCAATTTCCTCTGCATCTTTGGAAAAAAGGTCATTGATTTTCCAAGCGGTTTGAGTGCCTTGTTTCGCAGACTGATAGACACCCACTAAAAAAAATTCTAACCATGCCTCCCATGCACCCACCTCTCGCACTGCTTGTAGCAATTCATAATAAGTGTGGCGATTCTGCTTCAGATAAAGACTTAAATACAGAACAGGTTCGCTAAGCACATCCTCTGCACACAACAGCAAGGCAATGAGTAATCGCCCCAATCGACCATTCCCATCTAAAAATGGGTGTATCGTTTCAAATTGAACATGAGCAATACCCGCTTTGATGAGCACAGGCAGACTCTCATTATGTAGAAAACTTTCGAAATCACTAAGGCAATCGGCCAAATGATCTAATGGAGGTGGAACAAACATCGCATTGCCCGGCCTTGTACCACCAATCCAATTCTGCGATCGTCTAAACTCTCCTGGCAATTTTCCAGATCCTCTACTCCCAGAAAGTAATACGCCATGTATTTCTTTCAATAATCTAAGGCATAAAGGAAAATTCCCTTTCAAGCGTTCCAATCCATAATGAATCGCCCTAACGTAATTGGAAACCTCTTCCACATCCTCAAGAGACACTGTAGGTTTTTGAGCATGTTCAAATAACATAAGATCTGCAAAAGAGCTTTGTGTCCCTTCAATTTGACTAGACAATAAGGCCTCTTTGCGCACATACATATAGACAAAAAGATCTATGTTGGGAATAGTATTTTGCATACTGTTTAACTCTGCCAATGCAAGTGTGGCTTTTTCAAGATGCGGATAAAGCGATACCAAGTCTATTGCCGGCTTGGGAGGCAACTTTGGAGGAATATACGCCCGATACGACTCTCCAATAACATTCTGTGTCACATATTTGCCAATTCTCTGATTCACGAAGCACTCTTTGCCAGCATCACACTAAGAAATTATATCTGATTATCTTTTCTTAGTAAAGATTAAAAAGAAAAGATAAATCTAATAAGCACGCTTTCTTCTGAGTGTTGATTCCTGAGGACGCACCTAGAGGTTTAAAACAAAACGATTTTATCTAGCAATACTAAATAGTTTTCTACTTTACCCAAAAGCTTGTCCCCTCCGCGAACGTGGAGATCTTCCTGGTTTAAGATGGATTCCCGCTTTCGCGGGAATGACAGTGAATTCGCGGGAATGACGGGCACCACAATTGCATTAATCCTCATTTACGCTTAAAATTTGGTGAAATATTGGGGTTTTTATGGATCCACGTTTTCTTGACTTTGAACAACCGATTGCGGAATTACAAGCCAAAATCGAAGAATTGCGCCTAGTAGGGCATGATACCGCGTTGAATATTCAAGATTAGCTCTCTCGCTTGGTACAAAAAAGCAGCGAGCTCACGCAAAATATTTTTTCCAATCTCACGCCTTGGCAGATCACCAAGCTGGCTAGACACCCCATGCGGCCACATACTTTCGATTATATTGAACATTTATTCACCGAATTTACTGAATTACATGGCGATCGACACTTTGCTGATGACAAAGCCATTATCGGTGGAATGGCCCGATTTGATGGTCAGCCAGTGATGCTCATCGGTCACCAAAAAGGCCGAAATACCAAAGAAAATGTACATCGCAATTTCGGCATGCCCCGCCCTGAGGGGTATCGCAAGGCACTGCGACTCATGCAGCTAGCCGATCGCTTTTCTTTGCCCATTATCACTTTTATCGATACTCCTGGTGCCTATCCAGGGATCGATGCGGAAAAACGTGGTCAATCTGAAGCCATTGCGAGAAATCTTTTTGAAATGGCAGGATTTCAAGTGCCGATTATCAGTATGGTCATCGGCGAAGGCGGCTCTGGTGGTGCACTGGCCATCGGAGTGGCTGATCATCTCGCCATGCTCCAATACAGCATCTACTCTGTGATTTCACCTGAAGGATGCGCTTCCATTCTCTGGAAAAGCGCTGAACGCGCCGCTGATGCTGCAGCCGCTCTGGGGCTAAATGCGAAACGATTGTTAGAAATCCAACTCATCGATGCCATCATCCAAGAACCACTGGGTGGAGCACATCGGGATTACCACACCACAGCCAAAAACATGAGACAACACTTACAAACCCAATTGGCTACGCTGAAAAACTTAGAGCCCAAAGTGTTGGTCACTCGCCGAACTGAGCGACTCAACCAATACGGTCAACTCCAAAATGCCTAAATGGCGCCTTTGCCTCTGCGCCACAGAAGCCTCTGGAGATCTCATCGGCGCCCAGTTAATCGAGCAACTCCAAGCGCATGGCAATGTTGAAATCTTTGGGATCGGCGGAACACAGATGGCCCACGCAGGACAAATCCAATGGGCCACGATTCATGAGATCTCCGTCATGGGGCTCACCGAAATTCTCAAACACCTCCCTCGCCTCTATCGTCTGAGAAAATCCATTCAACAACAATGCCTATCGCACCATATCCACTGCTTCATTGGAATTGATGGCAGCGATTTTAACCTCGGACTTTCCCGCCAACTCAAAAAACAAGGGATCTACACGGCACAATATGTCAGCCCCATGGTCTGGGCATGGCGCAAAAATCGCATTCCAAAAATCGCACGCTCCATCGATGCACTTTTCTGCCTCTTTCCCTTCGAACCCGCCCTTTTTGAGCACACTGACTTAGAATGCCATTTCGTGGGACACCCCATCACCCAACTCCCTCGAATGACCAAAACAGCCGCGCGTCAACAATTTTCCATGGAAAAGAATCGCACCTACGTGCTCCTTCTTCCCGGTTCAAGACCCACTGAAATCCAACGCCTGTGGCCACACTACCAACAACTCATCAATATGACCAAAACCCAACACCACGATTGGGAGTTTATCGTCGGACTGGCACATACCGAACACGCTGCTCTTATTGATACTTACCTACCCACCTTCATTGGACAAACGCATACACTCATGCAAGCTTGCGATGTTGCCCTCGCCGCCTCTGGTACCGCCACACTAGAGCTGGCCTACTTCGGCTGCCCTATGGTGGTCACCTACGCCACTTCACCCATCACCTATTACTTGGTCAAACATCTCCTACACATCCCTTATATCGCCCTGCCCAATATCCTGATGGAACAACCCATCGTTCCAGAATTCATCCAAAATCTCCCGCCTGATGCCCTCTTGTATAGCCTGGAAGAAGCCCTGTGCCACCCACAGCGCGCCGAATCCCTCCAACAACACCTTGATCTCACCCTACAACCCCCTCCTCATCAGCCTTTTTTGCAAACACTACTCGCCCATGCTCCCACTCAATGACATCTACCAATGGCCCAACCCCCAAACCCTCAATTATGCCAATCCACTCAGCCTCTCTGAGTGCGTACATGCCCTTCAACAATCTCCCGCACCCATTGATTGGCCTGACATCACCCACTGGCAAGAAATATTGAGGGACATACAAGCCTCACCAGGCTTTATCCTACAACTCGGTGATTGCTGCCAATCACTGCCGCATGATCCCATCGCCCAACAAGGTCATATGGCATTGCTCCAGCAAGCCAGTCACATCATTCCCACAAAACCTCTTGCCCTAGTCGGACGCTTTGGCCAATACAGCAAACCCCGCTCCAAACCCCATCTTTCCAATGGACAACCCGCCTACCGCGGCCCCCTACTCCACGAACATGCCGGCGAACCCTTCTGCCCACAGCGCTTACTCTTGGCTAAAGATGCCCTCGAAGCCTTGCACCAGCAACGCACCTCGCCTATATTCTCTTCTCATGAACTCCTACACTTGCCCTTTTCCATCGGCATGCAAAGAACCTACCGTGGGCAATCTTGGCTCTCCTCAACACACTGGCCATGGCTGGGCGTGCGCACCGCCTCGCCACATACCCCACAAGGCCAATTGGCCAGCCAACTGAACCAACCCATCGCTATGAAAATAGGTGTTCATAGCCCACTAGAACTATTAGCGCCCTGGATCAGCAGCCTCTCACAACAACACCCACCCGTCACGCTCATCACTAGGTTTGGCGTAGCACATATCGAAGAACAGCTCCCACGCTGGCTCAATGCCCTCTCTCACCTTCCCCTCCTGTGGATCCTCGACCCCATGCATGGCAATACCCAATTGGCTCCAGATGGTCACAAAGTGCGCTACATGGAAGACATGAACGCCGAAATCCATCGTGCACTAGAAATTCACCAAAAAATGAATATTCCCCTCCATGGCTTGCACCTAGAAGCCACACACGAACCCGTCCAAGAATGCCTAGATACACCCAATTTTAACCAACGCACCTACAAAAGCCTGCTCGATCCCCGGCTCAATGGGGCACAATGTTTAGCATTGGTGAGAAGTTTTTTTGCAACACGTGTCACCCCCGCGAAGGCGGGGGTCTTGCCTGGGCAGAGAAGATTCCCGCCTTCGCGGGAATGACAGTGAACTCACGCGGACGACAGTGAACTCACGCGGACGACAGTGAACTCACG
>CAYGKN010000056.1:0-8419 GCA_964350565.1 uncultured Gammaproteobacteria bacterium | reverse complement strand
GATCACATCTCATTCAAGAAATGACCGGCAAACCTTATGAGAGCATTAAAGCTGCGGTGATGAATGTGGTAAAAGATCATTTCCGCCCTGAATTTTTAAATCGTATTGATGAGACTGTGGTATTCCATGCGTTAGATCAAAAAGCTATTCGAGCGATTGCGGCAATTCAAGTAAATCGTGTAGCTGAAAGATTAAAACAAAAAGATTTACTGTTAACAGTAAATGATGAGGTATTAGATTATATCGCCGAACATGGGTTTGATCCGGTCTACGGCGCGCGCCCATTAAAACGTGCAGTACAAGTATATCTGGAAAATCCACTAGCAAAAGATGTATTATCTGGGAAATTTATGCCGGGAAATACCATCACCGTTGCTAAGGGTGATGGCGGATTGGTGTTTTCGACATAATTGATTTGTTCTTGAGATCTAGGGCGCAGGCGCGCCCTAAATAGTATGAAATGCCTGTGTAGCAGTATTTTCTAATATTTTTTCAGCGATTATGTTATGATGCTCGTTATTTATAAGACGATAATTTTCCCTGATGATGGAGTGATGACATGACAGTTCGTACGCGCTTTGCGCCAAGTCCCACAGGCTATTTACATGTTGGTGGTGCCAGGACAGCATTATATAGTTGGCTATTTGCCCGAAAGCATGGTGGTAAATTTATTTTACGGATAGAGGATACCGATCAAGCACGTTCTACTGATGAATCCATCGAGGCGATTTTACAGGCAATGCAATGGTTAGGGTTAGATTACGACGAAGGACCCTTTTATCAAATGCAACGATTAGCACGCTATCAAGAAATTGCTGAATCGTTAATTGCGAAAGGGGCGGCGTATCGATGTAATTGTTCTAAAGAACGATTAGAAAAATTGCGTGAGTCACAAATCGCCGCTAAACAAAAACCACGTTACGATGGCCATTGCCGTGGCGCTAAATTAACTTCAGATACTACAGCCTGTGTTATTCGTTTTCATAATCCTGTACAAGGAACCGTTTCATTCAACGATAGTGTGCATGGTGCTATTCATATTCAAAATAGTGAATTAGATGACTTTGTTTTGACGCGTACAGATGGTGTGCCAACATATAATTTTTCAGTTGTGGTCGATGATATTGATATGCAAATTACCCATGTTATTCGTGGTGATGATCATATTAATAATACGCCAAAACAAATTAATTTATATCAAGCTTTAGGTGAGACTATTCCCCAATATGCGCATATTCCGATGGTGTTAGGGAATGATGGTAAACGTATGTCAAAACGACATGGTGCTGTTAGTGTTATGCAGTATCAAGAAATGGGATATTTACCGCAAGCATTATTAAATTATTTAGTACGATTAGGATGGTCGCATGGCGATCAAGAAATTTTTTCATTAACAGAACTAACGAAATTATTTTCTTTAGACGCTATTCATAAATCAGCCGCGGGCTTTGATACCAATAAATTAACGTGGTTAAATCAACATTATTTAAAAACGTTACCGGTATCTGCATTAGTAAAACCATTGGCAGATCAGTTGGCAACAATACCTATCACCTGTCAGGATGATGAGAGATTGTCCGCCATGGTTGAGGCACTTCGTGAACGTGCTAAAACCCTTGCAGAAATGGCGCAAATGAGTATTTGTTTCTTTCAGTTTGATGGTCAATACGATGAAAGTGCGGTAAAAAAACATTGGCAGGACGACAGTCAAGCGATTATTGAATATTGTTTGACAGAGTTAGCGCAATTAGTTAAATGGGAAGTTGTGACTATTCATCATGTGATCGCAAAATGTGTTGAGCATTTCCAAGTTAAATTTCCAAAGGTCGCGCAACCTTTGAGAATTGCATTAACTGGCAATACTATTTCGCCATCGATAGATGCAACGATGCATTTAATTGGTAAAACAGCGTGTCTTGAACGGTTGCAAATGGCTATACAAAAATTAGGAACGCCGACAAAATGATCTTGTATACTCTTTTGCTTTCATTCCGCGGCTTTGTTGCGTGCTTGTTTCCAGCTCATGTATTACCTATACACGCAGCTGCAGGGCTGCGCACGCGCCTCGCCGCAAAATGAAATCCTGTGAGTATAGTTTCGCAGCTCAATTGCACGCGTCTTGCCGCAAAAGGAAGTCCTGTGAGTATATATCTTTGTATTGCGTCGCGATAATGTCGAAAAGCAGTTAACATAATGAAAAAATGTGACTTGTTGCTTGACAAGCTGCTAAAGCCTCAATAAAATGCAGCTCTTCAGTCGGGGCTATAGCTCAGCTGGGAGAGCGCTTGCATGGCATGCAAGAGGTCAGCGGTTCGATCCCGCTTAGCTCCACATTTTAGGTCCCCATCGTCTAGAGGCCTAGGACATCGCCCTTTCACGGCGGCAACAGGGGTTCGAATCCCCTTGGGGACGCCACTCTAACTCAGGAGCTGGCTTTGTTGTTCATACAATTATTGGTCATTACGCGAAGAGACCAACCATTGTCTCATCCTCTGACTTTGTCTTTGCAGCCAGGAGATTGCCTGGGAGTCTATGGACACAATGGCTGTGGGAAAAGCTCTTTTTTATTGACCTTACAACACCCCAATCCCACTCAACAAGCAGCCATCTTCTGGAATCATTATCCCATCAAAGAATGCCTCTCGGAGTATCGAGACTCCATTCATGCATTGAACCATCGCTTGGGTCTTCCTCAGGCATTAACCATTGCTGAGGCATTGTCTTGGTTATTAGAGACATCCATTAACGCCAGACTCAAAGACATTCTCATTGCACTGGAGTTATGGAATCACAGAGATCAATACATCAACACCTTATCTAGAGGTCAACAACAACGCCTGGCATTGGTCAAGTTTGCCTACACCCCCAAAACGCTATGGCTATTGGATGAGCCCTTCACTGCCCTAGATCCTCTCGGACAAGCTTGGTTAGAACACCAATTGCAAACCCATTTATCCACAGGAGGCATGGCCATTATTGCCAGCCATCAACATCTCACCCAGCAAACTCAAACGCATCACTGGCAGTCGCCTCCGCCATACTCATCTGAGTGGCCTCCAACAGCGCTGTGAGCAAACTGGCACATTCGTGATAAGTGGTCAGACGATCGCCGGCCGCTTTTAGGATAGGATCTTCATCAAAATAATCTTGCTCACTCTCCTCATGCTGCAGCAATGACAAAGACTGTAACTGCCCTGTATCTTGCCACACAAAAGCCACCCTTTCAGAAAATACCAACCCTACAGCACTAGGCTGATATCCTTGGTTCAAGAAATACAAACAACCCTCATTGGGCAATGGCATTGAGCGTGCAATCATTCGACGACTCTGCTGCTCTCGAGAAACCAATTGACAGGTTTGCCCCAATACAAAATGCTCAGCAAAGCCCCCATCATACAGCGCTTTGAGCAACAAAGGACGCACAGGCTCTTTAAATAACTGACGCAGTTGAAGCCCCGGAAATGTGGCATTGAGTAAACGCAACACTTCTGTGAGCACTTTTTCTTGAGTGCTACCAATCAATATCCAACCCTTGGCGATATCCACATGCAATGCCACATTCTGCGTTTGCACAAATGCTTGAGGAAGAAGTTCATCCAGCATTTTTTCTTTGATGTCTCGCTTTTCCGTGCGAGAAAGCGGCTTCTCTAACAGCTTCTCTTGTTTTTCTATTTCCGTCTGCGCATATTGACGAACCACCGTAGTCGGCAGCAATCGACGACCAATGGTCACATTCAAAAAACAAGCCTGATGCTCCTCAATATACAAAGCCTCAGTCCCGATCGGAGCACTCCAACCCGACTGCATGGGAATAAAAGAGGCCGGTGGCTGAAACGCCGCTGCAGCCACTCGCTCAGGATCCCAGGAAAAAGTTCCATCAATGGCATAAGCACTCAATCTTTTATACAACATGATCACCCCAATACTGCCCGTTAGCGCAATTCTTTTAATATCGATTCTTTAAGTAGCTGACTATAGCGAGTCCCCTAAAAAGTGTCAAATACTGCTGATTCATCACAATGACAACATTACCTCAACCCCATAACATAACTATGGGTTCAAGGCAAATCCACATTTTACCACAACAAACCGGTTGAGCGAGTTAGTCGATAGCATGCATGATTTGCTTGGGCGAAGACTTGAGGATGAAAATTTACCCCAAAGAGTTCGTCTCCCTCAGAAAATAAATAAGAAAAGCGATGAGTAGCTTTGGCTTATCAGAGCAAGAGTGCGATAGAATGTCGAGTGCTTTTATATACGAAGAAAGTGATGAAATTTAGTAAGCGTTTAATTAACCCGCCTTGACACCGACGTTGCGTCATCGTCGAACATGCAGACCAAAGCTACAAGCTGATTATTTGAAAATGGTGCCCGGGGCCGGAATCGAACCGGCACGAGGTTAACCCTCGAGGGATTTTAAGTCCCTTGCGTCTACCTATTCCGCCACCCGGGCATCAGGCTGAGGTCGGAATCGAACCGGCGTCCACGGCTTTGCAGGCCGCTGCATAACCACTCTGCCACTCAGCCAGTACACAAAGTAAATGGAGCGGGAAACGAGATTCGAACTCGCGACCCCAACCTTGGCAAGGTTGTGCTCTACCACTGAGCTATTCCCGCTAGATACACTCTATTGTATCGACTTGAGAAAGAATATCAAGGGGAGATCGAAGATAAATTGCTCTCTGGCTCTTTTAAACAAAGCGCGCCTAAGGTTTCATCGAGACTCTTTGAAACAGTCATGCCCTGAGCGCTCAACATATAATGCATCAGTGAACAAAACAGCAACAATGGGAACAATGCAAACATCAGCAGAGGACGCATAAATCTGCTCTGTTCTTCTTTATTACCAAAAAACACGTAAGGAATGCTACTCAATGCTTCTCCTATTCCCATCAACAAACCCAAAAACAGAGAAGGAGACTCTAGGGTATTGGCGCCACTGATCCCTTCACTGATAAGATGCAATAAGAAAAAAAGTCCCTGCGCAATTTTTCGAATAAATAGCGCCACCCAAAACACAGGATTCACCAAAAATACCCAACTAGGCATAGACACAGCAGCCTGTTGAGGCTCTTTTCCATCCACATACTCATGCAAACAAAATAACGCATTGACCACATTGAGTAGCAACAAGCATGGCAATACGAACACCAACATCAACACCGCAGAGCCCAAAAAATGCCCCAATAAAGGCACCCCCCACTGCTGTCCACACAAAGCCAATAATGCCAATGGTCCCGCCTGTAAACAGGGTAGAAAACATAAGTAAACCCCAACAACACTGAGCGCTGTCATCAATGCATAAAGTAACATCCACTTCCAATTCGCCCGCTGCACCCATTGTTCAGGTTGTTTTTCAAGTAAACAGACATCGCTCGCAAAGAAAAGCAGCAATGCCATCATCCCACGCTTCCAACAAGCACTCTTTTTTAATGCAGTCCATATGGGCAAGGAAAAACGCTGATAACGCTTCAGACAAACCCTCATTAACTCTTTTAAAAGTAAAGCAAAACCTACAGCTGAACCCACAGCAATCGCCAGAGATAATGACCATATACCTAATGGTATGTGGATTCCACCGCCAAACCTGAAAAATTCAATGAGCGTTTGCAGCGTATCTACAAAAATAAAAGCACCCCACCCCAGTGCACCCCCATATGTGAGCAATCGAGACCAGAGCGGTAGAGAGGAGTGGTTTTCTTTCTGAAAAACACCCTGTGCTGCACTTAGGAGCATTTCTCCCTGAATGAAGCAGGTACCCAGCGAGACCAGCAAAGCACACCACACCGGCATACCAGGGAACAATAGCACCAAGAATGCATAGGTAACAAATGCATCCCCCAAGCTAGAAAATAAAGACAACACATAAGCCGCACACTGTTCAGTATCGTCTGTCCAATTCATTTTCATGCGTTTATTTTACCCAAAGTCACCGATGGCTGCAATGACCAAGAGACAGATGCTGCACCTACTCTCTCAACAAGATACAATGTCACTTTCTAGAATGGTATGCTGATGAGCCTTACTTCATATGCAATGAATTTCTTTCTCACCTTCACAAACTTTTATCTGATCATTCCTTTCGTATTATTGGGATATGCTTTCTTTTCTGAAAAATTTTTTGGACCGATTCTTCAATTGGTGGTGATTGGAATCCTTTCAAAAAATGCACTTAAAGTCACCTTTCAATGGCCACTGCCTCCGAGTGTGGGACACCCGGGTTTTGGGTTTCCTAGTGGTCATATGCAATTGGCAATGATGATCTATGGCAGCCTCTTTGTGAAAACTGCTTCGCCGTTTCTGCGCCTTGCTATATTCATCTTATTACCCGGAATCGGTTGGAGTCTCGTGGCCCATGGCTATCACTACCCCATTGACATCGCTGGCAGCGTCTTTTTTAGTAGTGTACTGATTGCTGCTTACCAATTCATGGAAAAACGCCACACCCAGATCCTGCCATGGTGCCTCATCGCATTGAATAGCTTTTTACTCGGTTATCTCTTTATCCGGCAGCATGCCACCTGGCTAGATGAAACTCTCTACGCCCTTGGCATACTCTGTGTGTTATGGGAATACCTATGCCCACACGGCCATCGTCGATACCAACAGCGCCCAAACCCATGACACCAAAACGGCTGCAGCAGAAATATCTTTAGCAATTTTAATCCGCTCATCATAAGCCGTGGTGATGCGATCTAAGGTTTTTTCTATGGCGGTATTGAGCCATTCGACAACCCACGTCAGGATCCACGCCTGTATGCCTAACCATATGAACAAACGAGAATGTCCAAAGACACACAGCAACACAACAGCAACTAGAGTTGCCAATAATGTCTGAGCCAAAGCACGCTCATGACGAATCCCATAATAACAGCCCGCGCAGGCAAACCCCAACGCTCGCCACAGGGTTCGGCAATGCCACCATGAACACATAGTCCCTCCTAACGATCCACCAATGCCCGCACAAAATCATCTTCTAATTGACGATAATAAGTCGGTTTACCAGAAAATCCATTGATCAATACCGCAAAAGCTAATGGATGCCGATGAGGCACCTCAATGATCCCCACTAAACTAGACACCCCTTCCATCGTTCCTGTTTTGGCATGCACATGACGACGATGAATGGTATCTAACAAACGATTTTTCAAAGTACCTTCCTCTCCACCATGGGCCAATGCCGATGCCAGTGCTTTAAAATGATGTCCAGGACGATACAGGAAATCAAAAACCTCAACAAACTGCCTGGCAGAAATTAAGGTATAACGCGACAACCCCGAACCATCCGCCCATCGCCTAGGTGGCGTAGATAAATGTCGACCCAACCAAGTGGATAATACCGCACGCCCAGAAGACCAACGACCCACACCATGATGGTAACGCGCCCCCAATGTCTTGTGTAACGATTCTGCATATAAATTATCAGAATCCTTCAACATGGTTTTTACCAACTCACTCAAAGGCTCGGATTGATGGCGCGCAATTTTTTTTAACCCTGTAGAGGCGAGGTGGCCAAAGCTGATTTCCCCTTCCCATAAAATACCTGCACGAGAAAGTGCCTGATGCACTTTATCCAATAAATATTGATGCGGCTGACGAATGGCCACTTCAAACCCTCTCGATTTCACTCGCGTTCGAATACAGCCAGAGAGAGTGTAGTGATTGTGCCAACCACCACGTAACCGTAAAAAACAAGGCTTACTATAATCTTCCCCTCGAGTGACTGCTTCATTGTGCACAGGTGTGGCCCAGAAATCTCGACTCACTTGTAAGTTGGGAGGAGCTCCCACTCGACCTGGCAACACCGAAAAACTAAAGCAATTGTGATCCAGATTGCCTCCAAACACCGGCGCAGAAAAACAAGAACCCAAGTCATCCCACATCCAGCCTGGACCTATCATTTCCTCTTCAAATGCGGACACATCCACAACCAACTTTCCCGTCAACACCTCCCCTTGTGCACGCTTCCATTTCTGAAACAATGCCACCAAATCATCGGCACTTAAACTCGGATCTCCTGAAAAATAAAGATAGTAATGATGTATCTTCGGCTTCTCAAATAGTACCGTTTCAAAACGAAAATTAGGGCCCAGCAAATTCAACCCCGTGGCTGCTGTTAACACCTTAAAACTGCTGGCCGGCAACAATTGTTCTCTGGAGGAATACGCAAATATCGGCCGATGGGCACTCAAATCCATCACCATAGCCCCAATCTGCACACCACGAGTATCCACTAAATGCTGAAAACTCTCGCGCCATTGAGACAACGATGTCTGGGCCGACATGGAAGAAACCGAAAATAAATAAAGAAAAACAAGCAAATAATGCCGCATCCCGAGCAAAACTCCATCCCATGAACAGTCTGTGGCTATGGGTGGACTTGAACCACCGACCTCAGCATTATGAGTGCCGCGCTCTA
>CAYGKN010000055.1:0-8448 GCA_964350565.1 uncultured Gammaproteobacteria bacterium | reverse complement strand
CGCACAGAGACAGGGCAACACGCCCTCAATCCTCATCCGTTTCAATCGTTTCCCGCTTCGCGCGAAAATAATTCACACTTTTTTGAGGGGCACGCGAGAGTGTGAGTTGATCGGCTGGAGCGTTGCGCACAATCACAGAGCCTGCACCAATCAGGGCATTTTCTCCAAGGGTGACCGGAGCGACCAAAGCCGTATTCGATCCGATAAAGGCCCCATCTTGAATGCGCGTCTCATGCTTGTTCACCCCATCGTAATTGCAAGTGATCACCCCCGCACCCACATTCACATGCTCACCGATGCTGGCATCACCCACATAACTTAAATGATTTATTTTACTGCCCTTGCCCACTCTGCTTTTTTTCAGTTCTACAAAATTACCCACACGCGTATTCGCACCCAACTCTGTGCCTTCGCGAATGCGGGCCAATGGACCTACACGCGCATCTGTACCCACACGACAACCCTTAAGCACACTCATGGGCAATATCTCTACCCCTGAACCCAACTCTACATCTTCTAATACACAATGCGCCCCAATCCGCACCCCTTCGGCCAAACGTACCACACCTTCACACACGACATTCACATCGATAAACACATCTGGCGCCCCATGCACTTCTCCACGCACATCAAAACGTGAAGGATCGGCAAAACGCACGCCCTGAGACATTAACCGCGCGGCTTGTGATTGCTGATAACAACGCTCGACTTTGGCTAAATCCGCAAAGGTATTCACCCCCAAAATTTCCCAAATATGCGCCAAGCGATCAGAACCCACTCGATAACCATGCGCTTTCATCAAAGACACCATACTCGTGAGATAATACTCACCCTGAGCATTCTCAGCAGTTAACTGCGGCAGTAATTCACACACCGCTTCCCTGGAAAATGACAACACCCCCGTGTTGATTTCTTGAATGGCCAACTGCTCGCCACTGGCATCTCGCGCCTCTATGATTTCTGACAATTCACCTGAGCCATCACGAACAATCCGTCCCAAACTCCCCGGCTCATCGACCAATGCCGTCAATACTCCCATTGCATCATAGGCTGTAGATTTCAAAAAAGCCTCTAAGGTCTCTACCTGCAAAAGCGGCACATCCCCACACAAGACTAAAATCCGCTCATGCTCAGACCAATCTTCTAAGGCCACACGCAATGCATCCCCCGTGCCCAATGGCTGCTCTTGTATCACATATCTCAAAGGCTCATCGGCCAGCGTCGAACGAATGGCTTGAGACTCGGGACCCACCACCACACACAAAAAATCTGATAATTGCTTGGCGGTTTTTATCACATGCGATAATAAGGGTACACCACCAACAGGCTGCAAGACTTTGGGACAAGAAGAAGGCATGCGACGGCCACGACCCGCTGCTAAAATCACAATGCCTAAAGACATCCTTAATGCTGCCGACGACGTAGCGATTGAATCGCTCTTAACTGCGCAATCGCACGAGAAAGCTCAACCGCCGCCTGCGCATACTCTTTTTTCGCTTGGGAAGATTGTAATTGCTCCCTTGCCGATAATTCCGCTTGCTTGGCCGCCTCTTCATCCAAGTCATGCGCACGAATGGCCACATCCGCTAAAATTGTCACGCGATTGTCTTTGACCTCTAATAATCCACCAGAAAGATAAATCACTTCGTCATCTCCATGATGGCGAGACAATACCACCTGCCCCGGTTTAATCATCGTTAACAAAGGCGCATGGTGAGGCTTAATGCCCAATTCTCCTTCACTGCCGCTGACTTCTACCGTGTGCGCCTGACCTTCCCACAATAACGCTTCGGCACTCACCACACTGACGGACAATTCCTTCATGATTTAAGCTACCTCACTCGCTTTGGCCTTGGCCTCTTCAATCGTACCTACCATGTAGAAAGCTTGCTCCGGCAAATCATCATACTCACCTTCGATAATACCCTTGAACCCTTTGATGGTGTCACTCAATGGCACATACTTACCCGGCTGGCCTGTGAAGACTTCTGCCACATGGAAAGGCTGAGATAAAAAGCGCTGAATTTTTCTGGCACGGGCCACCGTGTTTTTATCTTCTGCAGACAATTCATCCATCCCTAAGATTGCAATAATATCTTTGAGCTCTTTATAACGCTGCAATGTACTTTGAACCGCACGAGCCACTTGATAATGCTCTTGACCAATGATTTGCGGATCCAATTGCCTGGATGTAGAATCCAGCGGATCAATAGCTGGATAAATGCCTAACTCCGCAATCTGGCGCGATAACACCACCGTTGCATCCAAGTGCGCAAAAGTCGTTGCAGGAGAAGGATCAGTCAAGTCATCCGCAGGCACATAAACCGCTTGAATCGAAGTAATCGAACCGGTTTTGGTCGAGGTAATCCGCTCTTGCAAAACCCCCATCTCTTCAGCCAACGTAGGCTGATAACCCACCGCTGAAGGCATACGCCCCAATAGTGCCGATACTTCTGTTCCCGCCAATGTGTAACGATAGATATTGTCAATGAATAACAATACATCTCGACCCTCATCACGGAATTTCTCTGACATCGTCAAACCCGTTAATGCCACACGCAAACGATTTCCAGGAGGCTCATTCATCTGACCATACACCAACGCCACTTTATCCAAGACATTGGACTCTTTCATCTCATGATAAAAATCATTCCCCTCACGGGTCCGCTCACCCACACCCGCGAATACCGAATATCCACTGTGCTCAATGGCGATGTTGCGAATCAATTCCATCATGTTAACGGTCTTACCGACACCAGCACCACCAAATAAACCGACTTTACCCCCTTTGGCAAAAGGACAAATTAAATCGATGACTTTGATTCCCGTTTCTAACAATTCTGCACTGGCGGCTTGCTCATCAAAATTCGGTGCTGCACGGTGAATGGGCCAACGCTCTTTCGCTTGAATCTCACCGGCTTCATCGATAGGATCCCCCAATACATTCACAATACGACCCAACATCTCTGTACCCACAGGCACAGAAATCGGTGCACCAGTATTCTCTACCGACATGCCACGACGCAATCCTTCAGAAATTCCCAACGCAATCGAGCGCACAATGCCATCACCCAGCTGCTGTTGCACTTCTAAAATCAATCCCGTATCGGCAACTTTCAATGCATTATAGACTTTCGGCACACCCCCTTCTTGGAATGCTACGTCTATTACTGCTCCAATGATTTGAACAATTCGACCCGTATTTTTCATCATTTCCCCCTATTCAACCGCCTGAGCACCAGAGACAATCTCACTCAATTCTTTAGTGATCGCCGCCTGACGCGCCTTGTTATAAGACAACTTCAATTCATCAATTAAATTCCCCGCATTCTCCGTTGCACTTTTCATGGCGACCATCCTCGCTGCCTGCTCACAAGCAACATTTTCCACGACCGCTTGATACACCTGAGATTCTAAATAACGCCAAATCAATTTATCCAATAACACCTTGGCTTCTGGCTCATATAAATAATCCCAAGGTAATTGGCTATCTTCTTGATTTTCTTCTAGCGCACTCAATGGCAACAAAGGCTCAATTACCGGCTTCTGAACCATCGTATTCACAAAACGATTGCTGCAAACATATACCACATCAATTTTTTCATCCAAATAAGCATCTAGCATGACTTTCATCACACCAATTAATGCTTCTAAATGAATGACATCGCCCAGCCCATCTGCTCGTGCCAGCAATTCACCCGGTAGCCTCGAAAAAAACTGTCCCGCACGACGACCCAACGTGGCAAAACACACAGAAGACGATTCGGGAAGATGACCCAATACTTGCTTGAATAATTGATGGTTTAACCCTCCACACAATCCGCGATCACTCGAAACAATGAGATAACCCACACCACGTTCAGTTGAGCGCTTTGTGGCAAAGGGATGTCGATATTCCGGATTGGCACTGGAAGCATGAGCCAACACTTGACGGATCTTTTCACTATAAGGACGAGAGCGCTGCATCTGCTGTTGGGCTTTGCGCATTTTGCTCGCTGCCACCATTTCCATCGCACGCGTAATTTTCTGCGTACTTTGAATGCTGGAAATTTTGCTGCGGATCTCTTTACCTTGGCTCATGCATCAAACCGTCTTTTTAAAAGCATCTAACGTATCCCGTATGGCGGACATGTCTTCGTCGCGATAATCAGGATTGCCATCAATGCGATTCAATAACTCAGCAGCTTGGCCGCGGAAGTAATCCAACATCGCCGCTTCATGACTCACCACATCCCCAACAGCTACCGTATCAAAAAATCCCTCATTCACAGCAAATAACACCACCGCCAATTCTGAAACACGAATGGGTTGATACTGACCCTGTTTGAGTAATTCCATGACACGCTGGCCCCGCTCTAATTGCTTACGCGTGGCCTCATCTAAGTCTGAAGCAAATTGCGCAAAGGACGCCAATTCTCGATATTGGGCTAAAGAAATCCGCACCATACTCCCGAGTTTTTTAATGATTTTCGTTTGAGCAGCCCCTCCCACACGAGACACCGATAAACCAGCATTGATCGCTGGACGAAAACCAGAATTAAATAAATTGGTTTCTAAGAAAATCTGACCATCTGTAATGGAGATCACATTCGTCGGTACAAACGCAGAGACATCCCCCGCTTGTGTCTCAATGATGGGTAATGCCGTTAAAGAACCCGTTTTTCCTTTCACCACACCGTTCGTCATGCGCTCTACATATTCTGGATTCACACGCGCTGCACGCTCCAATAAACGAGAATGCAAATAAAAGATATCCCCAGGATACGCTTCTCGACCCGGAGGACGACGCAACAATAAAGAAATTTGACGATAGGCCCAAGCCTGTTTGGTTAAATCATCATAAACGATCAATGCATCTTCACCCTTGTCACGGAAATACTCTCCCATGGCACAACCCGCATAAGGCGCTAAAAACTGCATCGCCGGCGCGTCAGATGCACTAGCAGCCACCACAATGGTATGAGCCAACGCATGGTGCTCTTCTAGTTTTCTCACAACAGCGGCAATGGATGAGGCTTTCTGACCAATGGCCACATAAATACATTTCACTCCGGTATCGCGCTGATTGATGATCGTATCAATCGCCACCGCTGTTTTTCCGACCTGACGATCACCGATGATCAACTCCCGCTGCCCACGACCGATAGGCACCATCGTATCAATGGATTTAATTCCGGTTTGCAATGGCTGACTCACAGACTGACGGGTGATCACACCAGGAGCCACTTGCTCCATGGGCAAACGTCCACTCGCTGCTATCTCCCCTTTGCCATCAATAGGATGTCCCAACGCATCCACCACACGACCCAGTAAGGCTTCGCCCACAGGCACTTGAAGGATTTCTCCAGTACTAGAAACTGATTGCCCCTCGGAAAGTTCATCGGAACGACCCAACACCACAACACCAACACTGTCGCGTTCTAAGTTGAGCGCCAAACCACACTGACCATTCTCAAAACGCACCATTTCACCCAACATCACATCACTCAAGCCATAGACCTGCACAATGCCATCTTTCACACTAATGATGGTGCCCTGATTCACGCCATCGCCCATCTGGCCCATGTTCGTGATCTGGGTTTTGATAAATTCACTAATTTCTGCTGGATTCATTTGCATCTCAACCTACCCCTTTACCAATGCTTGTTTAAACTGCGACAGACGCTTCTTTAATGAAGCATCCCACACCCAATCTCCACTCCTACACTTCACCCCTGCCAACAACTCTGGCACCAGAGCTGTTTGAATGACCACTTGAGAAGACCAACGCTTCTCAAAGTACGCCACCAATCTCCCTAACATCAATGAAGGCAGCGAATCGACACTTTCTACCACCAAGACTTTCTCTCCCTTGGATGCTCTCGCCATCTCATCAAATAACATTGAAAGAGCAGATAAAATATTTACACGATGAAATTTTAACAACAACACCGCCAATCCCTTCACCGAAGAAGCAATTCCCTCGCAAGACGGAGGCACACACTTCATCAGGGCGGCAATTTTATCTTCACGCGAAATTCCTGGATGCGACAAATACGAACTCATCAATCCGGCAGCCATCGACCAGGCATTCAACACCAAAGACCATTCTTCAATGCTGCCTGCATCCAAAGCTAAAGCAAAAACCGCTTGGGCATAAGGACGTGCCAGTGTGCGATCACTCATTGCTCGCAATCTCCGCTACCGCTGTTTCTAACAAGCGTGCACGCTGATCAGGATCGAGCTTCTGAGAAAGAATATGCTCGAGCGCTGTCATCAACCACTCACCCTCCTCTTGTTTGAGTTCTTGAGCAGCCTTAGAATAACTGCGCTTAATTTCTTCTTGCGCTTTTTTCAGTGCATTATCGAATGCCTCTCTTCCACGCTGCTCGGCAGCTTCCAGAAGAGCTGCCGATCGCGCATTGGCTTGGGATAAGATTCCTTTGGCATCCTCTCTCGCTTCTGCAAGCATCGCTGATACTTGTTTTTTGGACTCTTCTAATTCGCGTCGACCACGATCAGCTGCTTCTAGACCATCAGCCACCTCTTTTTGACGTGACTCAATGGCAGACATCATCGGCGGCCACACATATTTCATCGTAAAACCGACAAAGATCAAAAAAGTAATCAGCTGACCCAATAAGGTTAAGTTGATATCCACGTGACCGCCCCTTAATTAAACTGCGCTTCTAAGCAATTTTACAAATGCTTCTACCCAAGGATTGCTCGAGATGAAGTAGAACGACAACCCGATACCGATCATAGTCACCATGTCGATAAAACCTGCCAGCAAGAACATGCGCAACTGCAACATCCCCGCTAACTCCGGCTGTCTCGCCACCCCTTCAAGGAATTTCCCCCCCAGCAAACCAAAACCAATGGCTGTACCTAAAGCACCCAACCCAATCAATAACAAAACCCCTAAGGCCGTCATCGCATAAATATGAGAAACGACATCTATTGCTGACACAATTACCCCCTTTTTTCTATAAAACTTCTAATGGTGCGCTTCATATGCCATCCCCAAGTATACAATGGTGAGCATCATGAAGATAAACGCCTGAATGGCAATAATCAAAATATGGAAAATCGCCCAAGCACCACCCAATGGCCATTGAGCATACCACGGCAGCATCGCAATTAAAATAAAAATTAATTCCCCAGCAAATAAATTCCCATAAAGCCGCAAGGATAAAGACACGGGCCTGGCAATTTCTTCAATGAGCTTGAGCACAAAGTTAAAGGGCATCAAACACGCTTGAACAATGGGATTCTTGGCAGAAAACGGGGCACAGGTGAATTCTTTCAACAAACCCATCGCGCCTTTACCCACAATGGTGTAGTAGATGGTCAGCAAAAATACCCCGATGGATAAAGCGAAAGTCAGATTCACATCCGCAGTCGGCACCACACGCAAATAAGGCAAGCCCAACGCTTTGGCCAATTCAGGGAATAAATCCACAGGCAATAAATCCATAAAATTCATCAGCAACACCCACACAAAAATGGTGAGCGCCAAGGGAGCTATCAAACGACTTTCTCCTTTGAAACTCTCTTTCACTTGGGTATTCACAAACAATAACAGCAACTCTACAAAACTTTGTGTTTTCGAAGGCACCCCTGCAGTCGCACGCCGAGCCACCCGAGCGAAAAAGAATAGCATGATAAAACCCAACAGCACTGAAAAAAATAAGGTATCGAGGTGCAGAGACCAAAACCCGCCGGAAGAGCCCAACGTGCCAGCCTGTAGATCCCAGGTCAAATGCTTCATGTGGTGCTGAATGTATGCACTTTTATCGGCTGCCATGATGTTCTCTCAATATATAAGGCGAAAGCCAAAAGCTCGCGATCGCCACCAAATAGCCCCACAATACCATACGGGCGTCAAATTGCAACACCCCGATGCTCAATCCCAACAACAAAATGCTCAAAACAATTTTTTTACCCTGTGCCCTGGCCAAATCCCCCATCGAAGACTCATAAGCCGCCTTAGCGAATAGCGAGCGCGCAAACACATACTGCGGAAAAAACCCACAAACAAAGCCGCAAACCATCTGCACAAAATACCCCCACCTGAGTGAAATGAGCGTTAGCAATAGCAAACCAAACCCCACCTGGAAACACTGCAGCCTCTTAACAGAGGAAGGGTAAGAGCGTCGCATCATAAAACACTTGAAAAAGAACATGGTAGCAGGGTTGCTGCGGGGTTGTCATCCCCGCTTTCCTCCTTGTCATCCCCGCTTTCCTCCTTGTCATCCCCGCTTTCCTCCTTGTCACCCCCGCGCACGCGGGGGTCTTGCCTAGATTCCCGCGTGCGCGGGAATGACAGGCTCCGCGGGAATGACAGGCTCCGCGGGAATGACAGGCTCCGCGGGAACGACAGGCTTCGCGGGAATGACAGGCTCCGCGGGAACGACAGGCTTCGCCAAAACCGAAAAACATGTTACCCTATCGCTTTAAATTGGGGCG